>JAHRWY010000101.1:0-9312 GCA_019104935.1 Kaistella sp. | reverse complement strand
CCATTACATTTGCTAGCAAATCATCAGCATGAAAAAACTCATACTTTTAGCAATCATCGGACTGGGAATCGCATCCTGTACCACACAAAAATCTACAACAATGAACGAGTTGCCCAGCGAATGGAAACACACGACCAATATTTACGAAGTTAATATAAGACAATATACCGAAGAGGGCACCTTCCGCGCATTCGAAAAAGAAATGCCGCGACTGAAAGAAATGGGAGTAAAAACGCTTTGGTTTATGCCTATCACTCCAATTGCTCAGAAGAATAAAAAAGGACCTTTGGGAAGCCAGTATGCAGCGCAGGATTACACCGCGATCAATCCTGAATTCGGAACGATGGAAGACTTCAAACACATGGTAAACGAAGCGCACAAAATGGGTTTCAAAGTCATCATCGACTGGGTAGCCAACCACACCGGCTGGGATCATGTATGGACCAAAACAAACCCTGAGTTTTATTTAAAAGATCCAAAAACCAACGATTTCCAGATTGCTTCCGGAATGGATGATATCATCGAACTCGATTACAGCAATCCGCAAATGAGATTGGCCATGATCGAAGCCATGAAATTCTGGGTGCGCGAAGCCAATATCGACGGTTTCCGTTGCGACCTTGCCGCCTGGGTTGAAGTAGATTTCTGGCAGCAGGCAAGACCTGAAGTTGAAAAAGTAAAACCTTTATTCTGGTTAGGCGAATTCGATGAACTCGATAATCCAGATTACGGTAAAGTGTTTGATGCAAGTTACATTTGGAACTGGATGCACAAAACCAAAGATTATAACGAAGACAAGGCTTCTTTCGGCGATTTAAAAAATCTACTCGGAAGATATACCGCAATCGGCGACGGTTCCATGCGCGCCTGGTTCACTTCAAACCACGACGAAAACACCTGGAACGGAACCGAGTATGAAAAATATGGTCTACTTGCAAAACCTCTGGCGGTATTTTCAGTTACATGGAACGGTGTTCCCTTGATCTACAACGGTCAGGAACTTCCTTTAAAAACCAAAAGACTGGAGTTTTTCACCAAAGATCCAATTCCATGGAACGGAACGTATGAACTTCACGATTTTTATAAAACATTGTTGAATCTAAAGTCGAGTAATCCTGCTTTACGCGGTGGTGATCCGGAAGCAAAAACTATTGCCCTGCGCACTTCTGCAGATGATAAAGTAATGGCTTACCTCAGAAAAAACGGAAAAGATGAGGTTTTAACCGTGCTGAACATGTCTAAAGAAGCAGTAACATTCCAGATTACCGATGACAAAGTGGCGGGCGTTTACAAAGATATTTTCGAAAAGAAAACGAGAGACTTTTCTCAGGACAAAGGTTTTGTGCTGAAAGCTGGCGGCTACGCCGTATTCGAAAAATAATCATCAGTTCATATTAATGATGAATGAAAACGGGCGTTAGCCCGTTTTTGTTAAATACAGCGGTAAGGCTTTAGCTAAAATTAAGACAATCATGAATAAATCCGAGATCCTTCAAATCATCCGCGGGAAATTATCAGAGAAAACTGATTATTTAGAACATCTGATTTCCGAAACCCGCGCCGCCAACAACGAAACCAAAAGTTCGATGGGCGATAAGTATGAAACCTCACGCGAGATGGTGCAGCAGGAAATTAATAACCTTCAGGTTCAGCTTAATGAAAATTTAAAGGCGCTGAATTCTTTAAATTTAATCAACACCAACCAACATTCGGTTATTGGTTTGGGTTCGCTGGTTGAAACTGAAAAAGGCTTTTTTTATATTGCGGTTTCTTTGGGAGAAATCAGGTTTCAGGAAAAGAAGATTTTTGTGATTTCTACCGAAAGCCCTCTGGCTAAAGCAATACACGGAAAAAGCAAAGGAGACGAATTTATTCTGAATAATTTAAAGCAAAGCATCATCAATCTTTGGTGAAAATTTGCTTATTTTTGAAACATACATATTGCTTAAATTTTCTCCTAAAAATGCAAAACTATCACGATCTTCTCCAGCATATTCTCGATAACGGAACCGATAAAACCGACAGAACCGGCACCGGCACCCGAAGTGTTTTCGGATATCAGCTGCGGTACAACTTATCTGAAGGTTTTCCTTTAGTAACCACCAAAAAAGTTCATCTTAAATCAATTATTTACGAGCTGCTGTGGTTTCTGAAAGGCGATACCAATATTAAATATCTTACCGATAACGGCGTATCGATCTGGAACGAATGGGCCGATGAAAACGGTGATTTAGGCCCGGTTTACGGTGCACAGTGGAGAAGCTGGGCCGGTGCAGACGGAAAAATTGTCGATCAGATTACCGAAGTCATTGATCAGATCAAGAAAAATCCGGATTCCCGAAGACTTATCGTTTCCGCATGGAATGTTGCGGAAATTCCGAATATGGCGTTAGCGCCTTGTCACGCGATGTTTCAGTTTTATGTAGCCGACGGAAAACTGTCGCTTCAGCTGTTCCAGAGAAGCGCTGATGTTTTCCTCGGAGTTCCGTTTAATATTGCAAGTTATGCGTTGCTCTTGATGATGGTTGCGCAGGTTTGTGATTTAGAAGTGGGCGATTATGTGCATACTTTCGGCGATGTGCATATTTACAACAACCATTTTGAGCAAGTGAATAAGCAGCTAAAAAGGATTCCGAAAGCCTTACCAACCATGAAAATCAATCCTCAGATTAAGGATATTTTCAGTTTTGATTTTGAAGATTTCACGCTTGAAAATTACGAACCGTATCCCGGAATTAAGGCGCCGGTTGCGGTTTAAATTTTTCTTATTTCATTCTTTTTCAGTAATTTAAGGAATTATTTTCTAACTTTGAATTAAAATTTAGACAACATGGAACTGACTATTCAATTAGAAGATCACGCGGATTTGGCTTTCATTAAAAAGCTTTTGACACAAATCAAAGGTATCAAAAGTGTGCAAGTTTCAGAAGAAAATAAAACCTATTCCTGGGAAGAAATCGAAAATTCCGAATATTTCGGGAAAGTAATGGAGCAGAGCCGCGAGCAGATTAAAAAAGGTGAATATATTGAACATTCCGAAGAATTAATGAATTCTATTTTTGGAAAAAAAAGAAAGTAATATATTCGAAAATTGCTTTAATATCGCTTCAAGAAATTATTGAGTTTTTGGAAAATAAATGGACTGAAAAAGAAATCTGAAACTTAAATAATGACCTAGAAAATTTCATAAAATCTTTAGAGGATAGAATTATTTCTTATCCAAAAATAAATACTGAAGATAATTTAAGATTTGCTTTTATTGGAAAAAAACAAGTAAAAGTAATTTTCAAAATAAATGTTGATTCTGTTGCAATTTTATTATTCTGGGCAAGTAAAAAAATCCTGAAAATTTAAAATATTTATTAAATATCAAAAAATGATATTAAAATCAAGTGAAGTTTCCTGCTTCACTTTTTTTGTAACTTTCTGTCAGAAAACATGACCTATTATTTTTAAAATTTACACCGCAAAAATCTTTCAAAATATTATGAAGAAAATATTTATCGCAGCTTTGTTTCTTGGTACGTTATTCAGTTCCAACGCCATTTTTGCACAAACCGAAACTTCGGGCAGAACCGAATATCGACAAACCCACACCAAATCAACCGAACTTAAGCATACAAAACTCAAAGTAAATTTCGATTATGCCAAAGAGCAGATGAATGGGGAAGAATGGCTAACTGCCAGTCCGCATTTCTATCCTTCGGATTCCCTGATTCTGGATGCAAAAGCGATGCTTATCCACGAGGTTGCTTTGGATAAAAACGGAGCCAAAACTCCATTGAAGTACGCGTACAAAGACGATATGCTCAGAATCACTTTAGATAAAACCTATACCCGAAATCAGGATTATACGGTTTACATTAAATATACAGCACGTCCCAACGAAGTGAAAGACAAAGGTAGCGCAGCAATTACAGACGCGAAAGGTCTTTATTTCGTTAACGCACAGGGAAAAGACGCTGATAAACCTACCCAAATCTGGACGCAAGGCGAAACAGAGGCTAGCTCCGCATGGTTCCCGACCATCGACAAACCCAACCAGAAAACAACTCAGGAAATTTATATGACCGTGCCCGACAAGTATGTCACTTTATCCAACGGTTTAATGAAATCGTCGGTAAAGGAAGGTAACGGCTTGCGTACCGATCACTGGGTGATGGATAAGAAACACGCGCCGTATTTGTTCTTCATGGGAGTGGGAGATTATGCCGTGGTGAAAGATAAATGGAGAAATATTCCCGTGGATTATTATGTGGAAAAAGAATATGAAGCGTACGCGAAACAGATTTTCGGAAACACGCCGGAAATGTTGGAATTCTTTTCTAAAAAACTGAATTACGATTATCCGTGGTCCAAATATGCGCAGATTACCGCCAGAGACTATGTTTCCGGTGCTATGGAAAATACCACTGCGGTCCTTCATCAGGAATCAGCACAGCAAAAACCCGGCGACCTGATCGACGAAAACCGCTGGGAAGATGTAATCTCGCACGAACTGTTTCACCACTGGTTTGGCGATCTGGTAACCACCGAAAGCTGGAGCAATCTTACCGTAAACGAATCTTTCGCCAACTATTCCGAATACCTTTGGAACGAATATAAATATGGAAAAGATTTCGCCGATTATACGTTGATGAAAGCTGCTGAAGGGTATTTCCGCGATCCTTCGAATGTTACCAAAGATTTGGTAAGATTTAATTACCATCACAAAGAAGATATGTTCGATGGGGTTTCCTACAATAAAGGCGGCTCTATTCTTCACATGTTGAGAAATTATCTTGGTGACGAAGCGTTTTGGGCCGGAATGCACGATTATCTGAAAACCAATGAATACGGCACGGGCGAAGCGCATCAGTTCCGTCTCTCGCTCGAAAAAGTTTCGGGTAAAGACCTGAACTGGTTTTTTAACCAATGGTTCTTCGGAAGCGGCCACCCGAAAGTTTCTTACACCACAACCTTCGAACCGGTGAAAAAACAGGTTCGGGTAACGGTTAGTCAGGACCAGTTGGGCGGTAATTTCCAGTTTCCGCTGGCGCTTGATATCTACGAAAACGGCAAACCTTCAAGAAAAAATGTTTGGGTAAGCGCGAAAGATAAAAATGATTTCACCTTCCCGGTTTCCAAAAACCCGGATTTCATCAATCTGAATGCTGATGGCGTAATACTGGGAGAATTTACCGGCGATAAAACTCCGGAGCAGTATTTTGCACAGTATTCGAATTCCAAAGAATTTTTGAGCCGTTACAGAGCGGTAGAACATGCTGCAGAGAATAAAGGCGCCAATCCTGCGTCACTGAAAATTTTGGTGGCGGCCTTGAAAGATTCCAATTTCAGAATCAGAATGAAAGCGTTGAGTGGATTAGATTTATCAAAACCTGATCAGGCAAAAGCAGCGTTGGCAATAGTGGAAAAAATGGCTTCCGAAGATCCGAAAACTTTGGTTCAGGCGGCGGCAATTTCAGCTTTGGCAAAAACAAAAGACAAGAAATATCTGCCGGTTTTTGAAAAGGGAATGAATGCCGTTTCCAATGCGGTAAAGGGCAGTTCACTTTCCGGGATTGCAGTGGTTGATCCTTCAAAAGTCGCGACTTTGGCCAGCAACATTGATCTTGATGGTGCAAGCGACGATTTAATTGCAGAACTTTTACCGATTATTGTTAAAAATAAAATCGAAAAGCAAATGCCTGCGATTGCTTCTACGGCAGCTTTTTATCCGTTTTTGAAATTCCAGAATCCTGAATTGGGAGCCGCTGCCGAAGATGGCTATAACTGGATCATGAGTTCCGATAACCTGAAAGCGACTGAAAATGTTACCAAAATATTAACTCAGGTAAAAGGCCAGCTCGGTAATAATCCGCAGGCAAAAATGATGATTGTTCAGATTCTGAAAGAAGGTCTGGCTAAAAAAATGGCAGTGTTGAAGGCAAATCCTGCCAGCCCGACCATCAATCAGCAGATCGATTTGATTAATAAAACGATTGAAGCTTACAAATAAACTTATTTATCAGTGTTAAAATTTTTGCCGGAGCAGCAGTTCCGGCAATTTTTATTTTCTCATGGAAGATAATTTTCGGAGATTTGTCTAAAATTAAGCAGTATGATTTACGGTATTGAAGCGGCAAGCTTCCACGTTCCTTCCCTTTATTTAGAAATTAAAGATTTAGCAGAAAAAAGAAACATTGAGCCCGCGAAACTCGAGAAAGGTTTGGGCTTACACAAAATGGCTTTTCCGGATGTGCATGAAGATGCAGCAACTTTTGCTGCGGAAGCTTTACTGAAACTGATTAAAGATTACAACCTCAATCCTAAAGAAATTTCCCGCATTTATCTCGGTACCGAAAGTGCCCTGGATGCAGCAAAACCTACCGCAACCTATGCGATGCAAATGGTGGAAGCAGTTCTGGAAAAGGACTTCGGAGCAAGATGTTTCAAAAACTGTGATGTGGTGGATATGACGTTCGCTTGTGTAGGCGCTGTGGACGCTTTGCAGAACTGCCTGGATTTCTGCCGTGTGAATCCCGGTAAAAAAGCCGTGGTAATTGCATCAGATTATGCAAAATATGAGCTGGAAAGCTCGGGCGAATATACCCAGGGTGGAGGCGCGGTTGCACTTCTTTTATCAGATCATCCTCAACTTTTGGAAATCGAAAATGTGTACGGTGTAGCCACAGAAAGTGTTTTCGATTTCTTTAAACCAAGAAGGGCAGCGTTGAAATCTGATCTGAAATCTCCCGCAGCATCCATGCCCGATAAAATTGAAATTTTTACTGACGAACCGGTTTTTGATGGGCATTATTCCAACCAATGTTATCAGGACAGAATTCGCGAAGCTTACGAACATTACAAAGAACAAACCGGCTTCGAAAAACCTTATGAAAACTGGCATTACCTAATTTTCCATTTACCATATTCGTTTCACGGGAAAAGAGTTTTTACAGAACTTTTCAGTCTCGAGAACAACCTTCCGTACGGAACTCCCGACGAGCAGAAAGCTGTTGCAAAATCCGAAGAATATTTAAGCTTCATCAACCGAAAAATTGAGCCTTCACAACGCGCTTCCTCCGAAGTGGGCAATATGTACACGGCCTCGGTTTTCATGGCTTTGCTTTCGGCAATGCAGGTGAGTTACGATAATCAGGAAGATCTGAAGGATCAGAAAATTGGGTTCTTAGCCTATGGAAGCGGTTCGAAAGCGAAAGTTTTTGCCGGAAAAGTAGGAAAATCCTGGCGCGAAGTAGTTCAGGAATGGAATGTTTTTGAGAATTTAAAAAACAGAAAAGCCATTGATTTCGAAACCTACGAAAAACTTCATCGAAAACAACTGGAATCGTCCGTAAATTCAGATTATAAAGGTTTTGGATTAAACAAGATTGAAACAGAAAATCCGGTTTCGGTTGGATCGCGATACTACGATTATCGATAAAAATTTTATAAAAGCTGTTCCAAAAGAGCGGCTTTTTAATTTGAAAGTACTGATTGTTTTTTAGAAAGCTTTATGTCCTCGTGCGATTACTATTAACGCAGGAATGTAAAATGAATTACATATTTTCTGTTGTTTTTTCGTGGGAATCTGGTATCATCTGAGACGTTGATTTAGTAGTAAAGGCTAAATTTTTCTGTTGATGAAGCTTCCATAACCAGTAAATTCCACCTAACGGAATTCCGAAGGTCCACACCGAGCCAAGATATCCCATAAATGAAAATCCAACACCAAACAATATCTGAAAGTTCAGAAGCTTATACGAAAGGCCGTTGACCGCAGCATAAGAGATTGCCGGTACATTTAAAACGATAACTGCAAGATATTTCAGCCATTTTCTGGTTAAATTGCTTTTCCTGATTTTTCGGATGACATAAATGTTGAATAATAAAACAGCGAATGGCAGAATTCCGAAAAGCCAGAACAGCAGCATGTTGGGTTTCTCCGCTTTTATTTCAAGGGTATGAATGTTGAGAATTTTATTGGAGGTGTCATCGAATAAAATCTGAAAGACGCCAAGATTTTTTCCATTTGAAAATTCAATGTGAGCCAGTGTGGTATTGGGTGGTGTATTTTCGGTGGCTACGGTAGAGCGTTTCTTTTCGGCATTCATGAAGGTATATTCAAAATTTCCATCTCCAAAATTGCTGCCTATCACTGCCCTGAACTGATCTAAACCAAATTTCAGTGAGTCCCGGTTTGTCTTTTTTGCCGTCCCGTGATCCGTTGCCATCAGATTGATACACTCGTCGTAATTTTTATCCATCAGGGCTTCAACAAAATTCTCAGTTTTGTCTTTGTAAGTGAAAGTGTTTTTAATGAAATCACAACCTGTAAATAGAGCGAAGCTTACAAGCAGGGCAAAAGTGGAAAATTTCGTCATAAATTGTGCTGTAAAAGATTCGGTTTTTAGGTTTGCTCACAGCATCTCAAATATGCATATATTTTTGAGATGGTCAAAAGTTATTTTTTGAGACGATGGAATTTTCAAATTTATACCGCAAAATCCTTCGGTTCTTCAAATTTTTCACCTGAAATTTTTGTTACAAACATTGCGGCAACGGTGTCTCCTGTAGAATTAAGAACGGTAGCCAACGGATCAACCAAAGTTCCGATAATCATCACCGCCGGAATGGCTTCCACCGGAAGCTGGTACACCGAAATCATGAGCATTTCCCCAATATAGCCTCCATTCGGGATTCCGCCGGCTACAATGCTTACAAAAATGGTAATTCCCACGGCAAGCAGCAGATTGACAGGATCGAAGAAGTTTTCGCCAATAATAAGAAAGGCGACGTAAATTTTAATAATCGAGGACATTGAGGAACCGTTTTTGTGCAGCGTGCTTCCGATGGGAATCACAATATTGGCAACTGCATCCGGCACACCGATTTTTGCGGCGGCCTGTAAATTGGCAGGCATTGTGGCGAAACTGCTGCAGGTTGAAATGGCCGTTAAACTCGGATAAATATTGTTTTTCCAGAATTTCTGAACGCCATCTTTCCCTTTTGCCATAAAAGCATAAAGCGTAAAAAACAGGAGAAAATACACTGTTCCCGCAACGTAGTAAAGTCCAAGTGGTTTGGCATAAAATCCGAAAAGCTGAGGCCCGACAGTCGCAACCTGATATGCGAAATACGCACCCAAACCAATGGGAGCGGCTTTCATGACGATGAGTAGCAGCTCTTTCATTACCTCGTAGCCTGAAGCAAGAAATTGCCGGAACGGTGCCCCGGAACAACCTGTTTTTCTCACTGCAGTTCCCGTAAGAAACGCAAATATTAACAAAGCCAGCATGTTTTTTCGGGAAAAAAGTTCGGTGAATTCAC
>JAHRWY010000065.1:0-19282 GCA_019104935.1 Kaistella sp. | reverse complement strand
CAAAAAAACTCCTCAATTTCTTGAGGAGTTTGTGGGCCCTGAGGGATTCGAACCCCCGACCCTCTGGGTGTAAACCAGATGCTCTGAACCAACTGAGCTAAGAGCCCTTTACCAGTGTGCGAGATATCTCGTTTTTGGTGTTGCAAATATACAAGCTTTTTTTATTTCTGCAAATTTTTTTCGAGAAATTCTCCCACTACAAAGTTACTTCCGCCGATAAAAATCATTTCTCCGTTTTTAATATTCTGTTTTGCAGAAAGATATGCATCATTGACGTGATCAAAAATTTTATAAAAAATTTTGGCTTTTTTCAGTTCATCTTCATAAAAACTGGGATGAAGGCCCCGGTTGAGGTAAGGTTTGGCAAAATAGAAGGAGGCATTCTCCGGAAGAATCTTTAAAACTTCATCAATTTTTTTGTCTTTTACAAAACCAAGAACAATATGTTTGAACTTCGGGATGGAATTGAGCTGAGCAAAAACCTCTTCCAAGCCTGCCTGGTTATGGGCGGTGTCGCAAATTATCTGTGGATCTTTGGAGAACTCGAACCAGCGACCGATAAAACCGGTGTTTTTCTGAACATTCAACAAGCCTTTTTCTACCTTTTCCTGTGGAATTTTCAGCCCTAAATTCCTCAGTGCTTCAACAAGTGCAATCACCACCTTAGTATTCTTCTGCTGATAATTTCCCTTTAAATCTGAAGGTAAAGATGCTTCAATTAAAGTGGCATCAATCCATTCCGAGCTGTTTTCTTCTGCTCTTTTTCTGATGATTGATTTTACAGTTTCCTCGTCGTCACCACTGATGATGGGCGTGTTTTGTTTGATGATTCCTGCTTTTTCTGTCGCGATTTCTTCCACCGTGTTTCCCAGGATATTCTGATGGTCCAGCGCAACACTGGTGATGGCTGAAACCAAAGGATGTATGATATTGGTAGAATCTAATCTGCCGCCGAGACCTACCTCAATAATGGCGAAATCTACATTTTGCTGTGCAAAATATTCGAAAGCCATGATGGTGGTGAATTCGAAAAAGGAAGGGCGGATGTCTGCGGGCAGGTTTTTTAGCTTTTGTATGAAATTATAAACAAATTCCCTGTCGCAGTTTTGGCCGTTTACCTTAATTCTTTCGGTGAAATCGATGAGGTGGGGCGAATTGTAAATTCCCACTTTATAACCCGACTCCTGCAGAACAGAAGCCAGCATGTTGCTGGTAGAACCTTTGCCGTTGGTTCCGCCAATGTGGATGGTTTTTATTTTGTCCTCTGGGTTTCCGAAGAATGCGCAGAGTTTAGTGATGTTTCCGAGGCCCGGTTTATAGGCTTTTTTTCCATCGATCTGGTAATTCGGGGCCTGTACAAAAAGCCATTCAACGGCTTCCTGATATGCTTGGTTTGTCATGGTGCAAATTTGATTAAAGTTTTTGGAATTCAGGAAATTTTGAGGTTAAATTTCGGTGTTCAACATGCCGGGTTTCGTTGCTATTATCTGCCCGCGCTCCCGATTGAACGGCATGTCTGAGCTCTCCGCGACAGCGGAAGCGAGTAGTGAAAGCGGGAAATATGCGCCCAATAAAAATTAAAAAGTTATGCGGTAAGTGCCTGTAGATGAGGTGGAGGCTTTTTCTGCCTTTACATATTTTTTCACCCACGATACGGACGTAGAGGAAATACAGGGATCGGAAATACCGCCGGATCTGTGGGCAGAAATTACATTTCCGGCTTTATCGACGGTGTAAGCAATACTGATGGTGCCGCTTGCGGAGCAGTTATGCGAAGGTTGCGCACCCCCACGACCCATGGTTCCGGGAATAAAACCGATAAGGTTTCTGTCGACGCCTATTTTACTGTCGCCCTCTCCGTCGCCGCCCAATGGATCGCCCTGGTTTCCTGCAGTGCCGTTGGTGCCCTGGGTTCCGGTCTTTGTTCCACGGCCTTTAATCAGGTTTCCGATAGCAGCTGTACCTTTTCCGTCGCCGGTTCCTGTGGTGGAATTGGGTGTCGAAGCCTTGGTGGCAGAGGTTTTTGCCGGTGCCGCTTTTGTCGCTTTTTCAGTTTTCGGGACAGAGACTTTGGTGTTGCTTCTGGTAAGAATTTTTTCTTTTATTACAGGTTTTGTAACGGCTGGTTTAGGCTCGGGTTTGGTTTCAGCAATCACTTCCTTTACAGGTTCGGGGTTTGCGATTTCTGTATTTGCGGCTAAACTTCCGTCCTGATTTGCGGGTTCTTCGGCCTCAGCACCGTTTTGGTTATCGCCGAAATTAATGAGCATTGTGGTGATTTCCTCAGGTTTTTCGGTGATTTTGGTAAATTTGTAAAAGAATATTCCAAGAAAAACCAACAATGAGATGATGAAGGTAATCACTGCACTGTTCCTTCTGTCTCTTTCTTCGGCTTTCTTATGTTGTAAGGTGTAATTCATTAATTTTCCTGAGTGGTGGCAATCGCTAAATTAAACTTGTGCGTTTCTGCAATTCCCATTACAAAAACCACATCTTTGTGTTTGGTGTTTTCGTCGGCCCGAATGGTGAATGATGGATTGGGAACGTCTTTCAGGGCAGTTACCAAAATATTTTCAAGCTGTTCTTTCGGGATTTCCCTATCGTTTACAAAATATTTGCCATCTTCCTTAATGGTTACGGTTGAAGGATCCTGAACGCTGGGATTTGTAGCATCCGCTTTCGGAAGTTTCACATCGATGGCGCTTTGGCTGATGGCGGAACTTGTAATCATGAAAAATATCAACAACAGAAAAATAATATCTGTCATCGACGCCATGCTGAATTCAGCATTTACTCTGTTTCTGCGTTTCAGTTCCATTAAAGCGGTTTATTTAGGGCATCAAGAAACTCGTTTACATGGGTCTGGATTTTCAACACCAGTCTGTCAACGTTGGTTACCAGAATATTATAGAAGAAATAAGCAGGGATTCCGACAAATAACCCAACTGCGGTAGTTGCCATCGCGGTATAAATTCCCGATGCTAAAAGTTTTGGACTCACCGCACCGGTAACATTCGATATTTCAAAAAATGCCATGATCATCCCGACAACGGTTCCCAAAAACCCAAGCATTGGTGCTGCTCCGGAAGCGGAAGCCAGGATATTCAGGTTTTTTTCGAGTTTTGAAACCTCCAGTTGACCCTGGTTCTGCATCGCATTCGAAATGTCTGAAATGGGCCTTCCGATTCTTGCCAGACCTTTTTCAATCATCCTTGCTTCAGGCGAGTCGATGGTTCTGCAGTAATCTACAGCAGTCTGTATTTTACCGTCCTGTACGAAATCTTTAATGTTTTCCAGGAAATTCGGGGTTTCCTTTGAAGCTCTTTTAATGAAAAAATATCTTTCGAGAAATATATAAAGCGCGAGAATCCCCAGCAGGAATATTAAAACCATAATGATGTTGCCGAGCAGTCCGCCGCTGAAAAGGATTTCCCAAAGCGAGAAGACATGTTTTTCGGTCGTGGTATTAATGACTTGGGTAGGAGTTTGTAAAAACATTTTTTAATTCTTGATTATAGAGTTGAACGGCAATTTTAAATTAATATTGTAAAAAAGCCGATGAATAGAAGATTTAATTGAAAAAAGATGCGGTAAAGTTTAGTCTTCCTCTACGATAATTTCATCTTCCTTGAAATGACATTTGAGTTTGAAAGGGATCGGTTCATCGGATCCGGTATAGAAATCATCGATGTTTCCCTTCCAGTACAGCTGCAGTTCGCCGTTTGCGTCGGTGTCGAACTTCAATTCGTTATCGTAAAGATAGGCGTCCTCATCGTCGAAAAGATCTACTTCGGTATAAGTTTCGTCTGCAGCATCATTTATCTCAAAGGTTTTTCCGATGAGTTCGGCTTCATCGATAAGAAAATCGAAAATTTTCAGCGACATCTGTGGAAACGGATATTGCAGGGAATCATCATCCACATGATCCAAAGAATCATCTGTAATGATCTCAACTTCCAAAAAATGTTGTTTGTTGCTGTAAACCGCTTTGCAGTAAGTGCTTTTGAGGTGGTATTTAAGGGTTTCTTCAGGGTGGTAGATTTTTAAAATCCCTTTCATTTCTTTAAGAAAATAGTGTTAATTAATTGTTTGTGATCCAACCCAACAAAGATAAAAAATTGATTGATTGCGCAAAATTATTTGTTTCTTTTTTGAATTTACCTGTGAAATGGTTTTTTGAATAGAAATTTTTAAACAAAATACTATAATTTAGCAATTCTTAAAAGATTAGAAATGAACAAAATTTTTCGCCGCATACTTCTCATCATCGGTCTGTCGGCAGGTTTAGCTTCCTGCAAGAAATCGGATTCTCCGCTAACCAAAGAAACTCCGCTGGAAATAGATTCTATTGCCGCCAATTATTATGAGCAATATCTGAAGCTTTATCCGCTAGAAGCCACTGCGCAGGGAGATACAAGGTACAATGACCAGTTGCCGGTGAATATCGATAAAGATTTTATTTCCGGTGAAATATCGTTTTACAATACCGTACAGAACCAGATGAAAAAGGTGGATTATGAAGCCTTAAGCGACGAAGATAAAACGACTTATGATGTGCTGGATTATACGCTGAAAGATAAAATCGAGCGCTATGCGTACCACCCGGAATATATCCCTTTCAGCCAGTTTTCAGGACTTCCGCTGGATTTTCCTTTACTGGGAAGCGGGCAGGGTAGTCAGCCTTTTAAAACTGAAATAGATTACGAAGACTGGCTGAAGAGGGCAGAGAAATTTCCGGTTTGGATGGATACCGCGATCGAAAACTTCCGCGAAGGAACGGCAAACAATTATGTGCTACCAAAGAAACTGGTCGTAAAAATGATTCCGCAGATGCGTGCCGAAGAAATTGTAACGCCCGATTTCGAAAAAAATATCTTTTACGGTCCGGTTAAAAATTTCCCGAAAAACTTTACCGATGCTCAGAAAGAAAAATTTACCGCGTTATTTAAGGAGTTGATTTCAAAGAAAATCATTCCGGCCTACACGAAAATGGGGGATTATCTGGAAAAAGAGTATTTGCCTAAAGCCAGAAATTCAGACGGAATCAACGTGTTGCCAAAAGGAAAAGAAATTTATTCTTACTATGTAAAAAGCTGGACGACTACCGGGAAAACACCTGAAGAAATCAATAAAATCGGATTAGAGCAGGTGGCAGGCATCCGCGCTGAGATGGAAAAAGTAAAACAGCAGGTACAGTTCAGCGGCAGTTTGGATGAATTTATCGCTCATGTAAAAACTGACCCGAAGGCTTTTCCTTATAAAACAAGTCAGGAAGTTTTAGACGGATTCAACGGTATTTTGAAGAAAATTACACCGAAACTGAAAACCATGTTTACCGTGACGCCAAAAACTGCGTTCGAAATCCGGCAAACCGAAAAATTTAGGGAAGCGAGTGCAAGTGCTGAATATGTAGTAGGAACTCCAGACGGAAAAAGGCCTGGGATTTTTTATATTCCCATTCCTGATCCGGCGAAATTTAATGTGACTTCAGGAATGGAATCCCTTTTCCTGCACGAAGCAATTCCGGGTCACCATTACCAGATTTCGCTGCAGCAGGAAAACACTGCACTGCCGAAATTCATGCGTTTTGGCTGGTTCGGTGCTTATGGTGAAGGCTGGGCGCTGTATTGTGAGTCGCTTGGGAAAGAATTTGGGCTTTATACAGATCCTTACCAGAAAATGGGTTCACTGAGCGATGAAATGCTTCGCGCAGTGCGGCTTGTGGTGGATACCGGACTGCACACCGGAACCATGAACCGGGAAGAAGCCATCAAATATTTTCTGAGCAATATTTCGTATGATGAAGCTGCGGCAACTGCTGAAATAGAGCGATATATGGCCATGCCGG
Source organism: Kaistella sp. (assembly GCA_019104935.1). Taxonomy (GTDB): domain Bacteria; phylum Bacteroidota; class Bacteroidia; order Flavobacteriales; family Weeksellaceae; genus Kaistella. The sequence goes on along the minus strand of JAHRWY010000065.1, from coordinate 13,434 downwards.
GACAGGCGCTGAGCTATAAAATCGGCGCGCTCAAGATCCGTGAACTTCGCGATCAGTATCAGCAGGAACTTGGCAGTAAATTCAGTTTAGCGAAATTTCATGATGAAGTGCTCAATCAGGGCTGCCTCCCACTGGATGTTCTGGACCGAAAAATGGAACTTTGGGCAAAAAAACAATAACTAACATTAAAATATTTTCAAATAAACAATCCTATTTAAGTAAAAATAATTTAGGTTATCGTTTATGGTTGATTATTTGCTCATTACTATAGGAATGTGTTGAGAAATTTGTTATTTTTAGCCTCCCAAAAATATATAATGGAAGCTAACTTTACTCTTCCTTTTTTTTCTTTAAAGAAAGATGACCTTGAAAATATCCTGCAGAAAACGCCTTTTGGTTTTTCCTTGATTAATGCTGAGCATACCTTAGAATTTGCCAATGAAGCGTGGCTTAATATTTTTGAAAAGAAAGCCGAAGATGTTGCAGAAAAGAGTTTATACGATATTTTTCCCGAAAGTACAGAATTTCTTGCCTCGGGTTTAGAAAGTGCAAAACTAACCGGGCAACCCTTCACCCCGCCCGAACAGGTTATCAGGCAGCTGCGTTCCAACGTTTCAAAGGATACCTATTTCAGTTCGGTTTACCATCCGGTTTACGATACGGAAAAAAATTTCCTGTATTTCGTGATGGTTGTTTTGGAAATAACCGGCTTTGCGGGAATTAAAAATAAAATTGAAGAAAGTGAAGAGCGCCTCAGACTTGCGACCGAAAGCTCGCAGACAGCAACCTGGGATTTAAATCTAAAGACTTCCGAAATTATACATTCTGCGTATCTCTCTAAAATTTTTGGTTACGGTGAAGACGAAGATATTTCGCACCAGCAGTTAAGAAGCCATATCTCCGAATTTAACCGCCAAAACGTGTTTGAGAAAGCATTTGAAAAAGCCCTGAAAACAGGAATTTATCAGTACGAAGTTCCTATTACCGATAAATCAGGCATCGAAAAATGGGTGGCAACCCATGGGAAAATGTTTTTTGACGATGAGGGACAGCCCATCCGAATGCTGGGCGTGATGCAGGATATTACAGAGAGAAAAAAAAGTGAAATTCTTCTGAAACAAAGCCACCATCAATTGAATACAGCGATGGAAGCCACAAAGCTCGGGACATTTGAAATGGATCCCGAGACCCTTCAAAAATATAATTTTTCACCGCGTTTTCTGGAGATTTTCGGATATGATGCAGAAAAAGAAAGCATCGGAGCTGATATTTTAGAAAAACACATTCACAGAAATTTCATTAAGACCCGAACCGAGGCATTGTGCAAAGCCAAAAAAACCGGTGATTTATATTATCAAACGCAAATTGTGTTACGGGACGGCAGTGTGAAGTGGATTGAACTCTACGGCCGCCTTCTGCCGCCGGCAAATGGCAGTAAAGCATACATTTCCGGAACCGTCAGGGATATTACGGAACTTAAAAATTTTGAGGAAAAAATAAGCGCCAGCGAAAAAAAATACAGATTCCTTGCCGATTCGATGCCTCAAATTGTCTGGATTGGCGAGCCCGATGGAAGACTTACGTACTTCAATAAATCAACACTAGATTATTCAGGAAAAGATTATAACGATTTTTTAGGCGGAAACGGGTGGCTCGATATTGTGCATCCAGACGAGCAAAAGGAAAATTTAAGACTTTGGGAAAAAAGCGTAAAAACCAAGTCTCCATTCTTTTACGAACACCGTTTCAGAAATAAACAGAACGAGTACCGCTGGTTTATGAGCCGCGCCTATCCTGAACTTGATGAGATGGGAAATGTCACCAAATGGGTAGGTACAAGTACCGATATTGATGAAATGAAAAAGCAGGAGAAACAGAAAAATGATTTCATCAAGATGGCCAATCATGAACTGAAAACTCCGGTAACTACGATAAAAGGTTATGTACAGCTTCTGAAAAAAATGCGTGGTGATTCCGAAGACCAGTTTTTGGTGAATTCTTTAAATACAATCGAAAATCAGGTAAATAAACTCACGCTGCTTATCGGCGATCTTCTTGATATTTCAAGAATTGAATCCGGAAAATTACCTTTAAACAAAGCGGCGTTTTCTTTACTGAAACTCGTAACTGAAACTATTGAAGACATTAAAGCTTCAGAACACAGCCACCAGATTAATTTCCAACTGAAACATACCGCCGATATTGAAGTATATGGTGACAAAGACCGGATTACGCAGGTTCTGAATAATTTACTCACCAATGCTATAAAATATTCGCCCAATGCCGGTTCAGTTAATGTAGAACTCTTTGTAGAACATAACAGTGCGGTGGTGTCGGTAGAAGATTTCGGGATCGGGATGGATCAGAAAGAACTGAAAAAAATTTTCGAAAGGTTTTACAGAGTTTCCGGTGATGATGAAGAAACGTTCCCGGGGTTCGGTATCGGATTATTTATTGTGAAAGATATTATGAACCGGCATAACGGCAAAATCTGGGTTGAAAGTGAAAAAAACAGCGGCAGTAAATTTTATTTCTCGCTTCCTATTTTTAAGAATTTATAAGAAATACTATGGAGATTTTAGTGGTAGATGATAATAAAGACATCTGTATGCTCATCGAAAGCATTCTTCTTTCTGAAGGTTACAACGTGCAGTCGTGCTGTAATCCACAGGAATTTAATGCCATTATCGATAAGGTAAAACCGAAACTTATTATTACCGATATGCTGATGTCGGGTTTCGACGGGCGAACTTTAACCAAGGAAATAAAAACAAATCCCGAAACGCAGCACGTAAAAATCATGTTAATGTCGGCACATCCCGACGCATCAAAAATCAGCGAAACTATTGGCGTAGATGATTTTCTTACCAAACCTTTTGAAATTGATGATCTGGTAACCAAAGTACAGGATCTTCTGAAAAACTAACCTTTATTTTTCGAGCAACATTTTCGTTAAAAAATCTTTATCCTGATTTCCTCTGGCCGGCGAATATTCGCGGCCGTAAAAAATGATCTGAAGGTGAAGGCGGTTCCAGACTTCTTTTGGGAAAAGCTTTTTGGCATCATGCTCTGTTTCCACCACATTTTTACCTGAGGTCAGTTTCCACTGTTTCATCAACCTGTGAATATGCGTATCCACCGGAAAAGCCGGAACACCGAAGGCCTGGCTCATCACCACTGAAGCCGTTTTATGACCGACACCGGGAAGTTCTTCCAGTTCTTCAAAGGTTTGCGGAACAATTCCGTTGTGTTTTTCCACCAGAATTTCTGCGGCTCTTTTCAGATTCTTAGCTTTCGTATTGGCCAAACCGATTTCTTTGATTAAATATCTTATCTCGTCAATATCCAGATCTTTCATCCGGAAAGGGTCACCCGCTACTTCAAACAGTTTTGGCGTAATTTGATTTACCTTTTTATCCGTCGTCTGGGCAGAAAGTGCCACGGCGACCAAAAGCGTATAAGGATCGGAATGATTAAGCGGAATGGGAACTTCGGGATACAGTTTTTCCAGTTCGGTCATCACGGTTTGCGCTCTTTGCTTTTTAGTCATGATTTTTTTAAGGTTACGTCTGTTAGGTTTAGTTAATCAAGATAAATAACTGTTTAGAAATTTCAGTACAAATATATAAAGTATAAATGTTCAGATGCGTAAAATTTACCGTCTTTACGGTTTCCCTTTTGCGGATGCTCACGATAAGATTTTACTTTACGGCTCACTAATATAATTAATCATTATGAAGAAAATTTTATTGCTAGCATTTGCTGTAACCTCGTTAATTTCATGTTCAACGGTACAATCCGGAACTTCCAAAACAATGGATATTGTTGGGACAGGAGTCATTCATAAACCCGTCATTGCTGACCTGAACGTTAGTCAGGAGAAGGTTTCCAGAACAATGACTTTTACCAATTTACAGTCTTTGGAAAATGCTAAAAATTCTGTAGTACGCGAATTACTGAAGGAGCAGAATGCAGATGTACTCGTTGAGCCAACTTTTGATTCCACCACCAAAAACGGAACTACCGAATTAACCGTATATGGTTGGACTGCCACTTATAAAAACTTCCGTCAGGTAGAAGAAAAAGATTTGAAAGTCCTTGAAATCAGGCCGAATTTTATCCAGAAGGCAGAAACTACCCAGCCTGCGACCGAGCTTAATAAAAAAGGAGGACTCGCCTGGATTATTGGCGGAGCCGCACTAGTTGTAGCCGCAGCATTGGCAGCCAGCTCATTATAATCATCAATTTAGCCAAGATAAGTCATTTCGTAACAAAGAAATGACTTTTTTGTGGACGGTTTTTACGTGCAAAATTTTAAGTTTAAATTTGAACAAAAATAAGCAATATGTTAAAAGTAGGTGACCGACTTCCGGAATTTGAAAGTGTAAATCAGGATGGTGAAACAGTAAAATCCCAGGATTTCTCAGGAAAGAAACTCGTGGTTTTCTTTTATCCCAAAGCCAATACGCCAGGCTGTACGGCGGAAGCCTGTGATTTAAATAACCATATTGCGGAACTCAAAAAAGAGGGGTACCAGTTATTGGGGATTTCTGCTGACCCAGTGAAAAACCAAAAGAAATTTCATGAGAAATATGGATTCCAATATCCATTATTAGCAGACGAAAGCCGTGAGGTCATCGAGAAATTCGGGGTTTGGCAGCTGAAAAAATTCATGGGTAGAGAATTTATGGGAATTGTGCGCACCACCTTTATCTTCGATGAAAACGGGATCTGTACCCGGGTTATCGAAAAGGTAAAAACCAAAGAAGCTGCTGCTCAGATTTTAGAACGTTAATTGTTCATTCTCCACCGCAAAGAAGCAAAAGCAGCTCTTTTTCTGTTTAAAATTCGCAAAGCATGCAAAAGTAAATCATTCACATTTGTTTACTTTTGCATGCTTTGTTATTTGCTATAAAATTAACCTTTAGAAACTTTTGCAGTGGAAAAATAATAAATCTAGCCCAGCATCCGCTGTGCTTTTTTCACGCCTTCTGCCAGAATATCAATTTCCTCGAAAGTATTGTACACCGCAAAACTCGCACGCACTGTTCCTGCGATATTGAAGAAATTCATAATCGGTTGTGTACAGTGGTGGCCGGTTCTCACTGCGATCCCAAGTTTATCAAGAATCATCCCGACATCCGAAGAAATCCCAATTCCTTCTAAATTAAATGAAACAACGCCGGTTCTGTGCGCTTTTTCACAGTAAATTTTTAAACCTTCAATTTCCAGAAGCTTCTTCTGAGCGTACTCGAGCAAGGCGTTTTCATGGTTCTGAAGCTGTTCCTGGCCAATATTTTCAATGAAATCTACGGCCGCTCCCAACGCAATATTTCCGCCAACATTCGGGGTTCCGGCTTCAAAACGGAAAGGCAGATCGGCATAGGTTGTTTTCTCGAAAGAACACGTTGCAATCATTTCTCCGCCACCGTGGAAAGGCTGAATTTTATTCAAAATCTCTTCCTTACCATATAGAATTCCTGTTCCCATCGGTGCATAGAGTTTATGTCCGCTGAACACGAAGAAATCGCAATCCATTTTCTGTACATCAATTTTAAAATGCGGAGCAGACTGCGCGCCGTCGATCACTACCATTGCATCAGATTTTGCTCTGGTTTTTGCGATAATTTCCTCAATCGGGTTTACAATTCCTAAAGCATTTGAAACCTGATTTACAGAGACAATTTTTGTTTTTTCGCTGAGGTTTTCTTCCAGGAAATCCAGCTGCAGAATTCCGTTTTCATCCATGGGGATCACTTTCAGTTTTGCGCCGGTTCTTTCGCAAAGCATTTGCCACGGAACAATATTCGAGTGGTGTTCCAGATAAGAGATGATAATCTCGTCGTTTTCCTTAATTAAATTGGTTACCGCGTATGCGATGAGGTTGAGCCCTTCCGTCGTTCCTTTGGTAAAAATAACTTCGAATTCGTTTTCTGCATTGATGAATTTCTGGATTTTTCTTCTTGAAAGCTCCATTTCTTCAGTCGCTAACTGGCTCAAGGTGTGGATGCCGCGATGCACATTCGCATTGATTTCGGTGTAATATTTCTGCCACGAATCCAGTACGATCACAGGCTTTTGGGAAGTTGCGGCATTATCGAGATAAACCAAATCTTTACCGTTAACTTTTTGGGAAAGAACAGGAAACTGGCTGCGAATATTTTGTAAATCGAACATTTTACTTATTTAGAATGCTTCAAATTTACGGAATTTATATTTGAAAACTATGTATTCTGATTGATTGTGTTAATAATGAGTGGCTACTTGATTTACTAAGAATGCTGCCTGTTCGGGTCTTCCTTTGGCGTCTTTTGGTTGGTCTTTATACGTTCCGGTTCTTACGATGACCATATTTTTTTCCGGAACGATGATGATGTACTGTCCGTAAAGTCCCCAGAAATAATAATGCTTTATGGTGGTGTCGTTATTAATCCAAAGTCCCATTCCATAAGCATTTTTCGAGAGTTTTGTCGGTGTTTTCATCTGATTTAAAAATTGCGAACTGATGATCTGGTGATTGCCTGTTTTTCCATCATTCAGGAACAGCTGTCCGAGTTTTGCAAAATCCCGCGAAGTAGAGTGAATGCAGCAAAAAGTTTTTTCCATCCCGAATTCATCGGTGCTCCAATCTGCGTTTTCTTCCATTCCCAAAGGTTTCCAAAGTTTTTCAGAGGCGTATTGGGCGAGAGGTTGGTTCAGGGATTTTCTCAGAGCAAAACCAAGAAGCTGCGTTGCTCCGCTTTGGTATTCGAATTCCGTTCCCGGCTGTTTTGTAAAGCCCCGCAGCAGCACCGCTTCTTCCAGAGATTTTCCGTAATAGGCTTTTGCGTTCTGAAGGAAAGGATTGCTGTAATCTTCAGTCCAGTTCAGTCCGGCCTCCATTTTTGCAAGATCACCGACCGATAAATCTTTCCCGAATTCTACATTTTTATAGTTTTCAAAAAAATCTGAATAACGCTGGTGTAAACTGCTGATTTTTTTTTCTTCCAAAGCTTTGCCAAGCAGCAACACCGTTACGGCTTTCGCCATGGAAAAAGAATTGGTTTTCGAATTTGCGGAGTAGCCATCCCAATATTCTTCGTGAAGCAGTTTTCCGTCTTTAATGATTAAAAAAGAAGTGGTTTCAGCATTTTTAAGATTCTCCACTAAAGCTTTAGATAAAGGCTTTTTATTGTAAAGTGAATCTTTTTCCCAGAGCGCTGTATTTCCTTTTGCGATGCTATTTGAAGGAAAATATTTCCCGTCGTCAATTGTAGAACCCGATTCTCCGCGAAGATAAGTCTGGCGGATTCCGTTGAAAAGATAGTCGTAGCCAAATGAATAGGAAAGTGCGATCAGCAAAGCGAAAAACACCAGGATTCCTTTTATAATTTTCAAAAACATTATTTAAACTTTAATTACAAATTTAAGATTAAATAACAAAAAAGTTCCGGAGCACATCCGGAACTTCAATTTCATATGTTTTTAAACTTAAATCTTAGAAAGTAAATTTCTGAAATTTGTTTTCTCGTCGATAATTCTGCGTAAATCTGCCACCGGAACTCTTTCCTGCTTCATGGTATCGCGGTCTCTTAAAGTAACGGTATTGTCCACAAGAGAATCGTGATCAACTGTGATACAGAACGGCGTTCCAATCGCATCCTGACGTCTGTAACGTTTTCCGATGCTGTCTTTGTCTTCATAAATAACGTTGAAATCGTATTTCAGATCGTTGAAGATTTTCTCACCATATTCGCCGAGCCCGTCTTTTTTCATTAAAGGCAAAATTGCAGCTTTTACCGGAGCCAAAGCTGGCGGAAGCGAAAGAACTGTTCTTTCCGAACCGTCTTCCAGAACTTCCTCTTTCAGTGAATTGGAGAAAATCGCTAAAAATAATCGGTCTAAACCAACCGAAGTTTCTACCACATAAGGAATGTAATTCTCGTTTCTTTCCGAATCGAAATACTGCAGTTTTCTGCCGGAGAATTTTTCGTGGGCTTTTAAATCGAAATCGGTTCTGGAGTGAATTCCTTCCAGCTCTTTAAATCCGAACGGGAATTTGAATTCGATATCTGCAGCGGCATTCGCGTAATGCGCCAGTTTTTCGTGATCGTGGAATTTATAATTTTCGGCACCTAAACCTAAAGCCAAATGCCAGTTCAGCCGTTTCTGTTTCCATTCTTCGTAGTAACCGAGCTCGGTGCCTGGCGGAACGAAGAACTGCATTTCCATCTGTTCGAATTCACGCATTCTGAAAATGAACTGTCTTGCAACGATTTCATTTCTGAAGGCTTTCCCGATCTGGGCAATTCCGAAAGGTAATTTATGACGCGAAGTTTTCTGAACATTTAAGAAGTTCACAAAAATACCCTGCGCGGTTTCAGGTCTCAGGTATAAATCGGTTGCTGAATCTGCGGAAGCACCCAGTTTGGTTCCGAACATCAGGTTGAACTGACGAACGTCGGTCCAGTTTTTAGAACCCGTGTCAGGATCAGCAATTTCCAGTTCTTCAATCAAAGCTTTTACATCTGCAAGATCTTCTGCTTCCAGAGATTTCGCCATTCTTGAAAGGATCGTTTTCTGCTTTTCTCTATATTCTAAAACTCGTGCATTCGTGGTTTCAAACTCATTTTTATCGAAAGCGTCACCGAATCTTTTGGCTGCTTTGTCGATTTCTTTTTGTGCTTTTTCTTCCAGTTTTGCACAGTAATCTTCAATCAGAACATCGGCTCTGAAACGTTTTTTCGAGTCTTTATTGTCTATTAAAGGATCATTGAAGGCGTCAACGTGCCCGGAAGCTTTCCAAATCGTAGGATGCATGAAAATCGCAGAATCAATTCCCACAATATTTTCATTCATCTGCACCATTGCTTTCCACCAATATTGCTTGATGTTGTTTTTCAGTTCCGCACCGTTCTGTCCGTAATCGTAAATCGCTGAAAGTCCGTCGTAGATCTCACTCGAAGGAAAAATAAAACCATATTCTTTCGCATGTGAAATCAGTTTTTTGAAAACATCTTCCTGTTTAGCCATCGTTTTTAAGTATTTGTGCAAAAATAGGGAATTTTATTCTAATTTTCAGGAGCCGGGAACCTGCTCTCCGCTCTATCTTTTGCTCTACTTCGTGTAGCAAAAGGATGCCGTTGCGATCAGAACTAGGTTCGTGGAGTTTTCTTTAAAAAGTTTAGTTATAAATCCTTAAATTTGCTAAACTTTTCTCCCATGTACAAAAGCATTATCCGCCCTATTCTTTTTAAATTTGATCCTGAAGAAGTACATTATTTCACTTTTAATCTTCTTAAAAATTTCGGATTTCTCACCAAATTGTTTTTTCCGAAACCCATTGAAGACAAAAGGCTTGAAAGAGAAGTTTTCGGCCTGAAATTTAAAAATCCGGTTGGGTTGGCTGCAGGTTTTGATAAGGATGCGAAAATGTTCAGTGAACTTTCAGATCTTGGATTTGGTTTTATTGAAATCGGAACTTTAACCCCAAAACCGCAGGATGGAAATCCTAAAAAAAGATTGTTCCGCCTGAAAGAAGATTCTGCCATCATCAACCGAATGGGTTTCAATAATGGCGGAGTAGACGCGGCGGTAGAAAGATTAAAGAAAAATAAAAACGTCCTGATTGGCGGAAACATCGGTAAAAATAAGGTGACGCCGAACGAAGAAGCGGTGAACGATTACATCATCTGTTTCGAAAAACTTTTCCCTTACGTTGATTATTTCGTGGTAAATGTGAGTTCGCCTAATACACCAAATCTCCGTGCTTTACAGGAAAAAGAACCTTTAACGAAACTTTTAAGTCAACTTCAGGAACTCAATTCCAAAAAAGAAAAACAAAAACCGATTCTTCTGAAAATCGCTCCTGATCTTACAGACGAACAACTTTTAGATATCATCGACATTGTAAAAGACACGAAGATCGCAGGCGTTATTGCCACAAACACTACGCTTTCAAGAGAACATCTGATTTCAGAAAATCAAAAAGAAACGGGTGGACTTTCGGGTAAACCTTTGACAAAACGTTCCACGGAAGTCATCCGTTTTCTTTCCGAAAGAAGCGGAAAGGCTTTTCCCATAATCGGTGTTGGCGGAATTCATTCTGCGGAAGATGCGCTCGAAAAACTGGAAGCCGGGGCAAGTTTAATTCAGCTTTACACCGGATTTATTTATGAAGGACCAGGACTGATTCATGATATCAACAAGAAACTCCTACAAAAAGGTGTTTGAAAGCGGTTAAAACGCTCACCGATTATAAGAAAAAATTCGTAACGGTATAAATAATTAATCCCACCAAACCACCGACTAAAGTGCCGTTCACGCGGATAAACTGCAGGTCTTTCCCCACTTCCAGTTCCAGTTTTCTGCTCAGGTCCCGGCCTTGCCAGTTTCCAACCGTTGAACTGATGAGATTGGCCGCCTGGTGCGTGTTTTTCAGGATGTATTTATATGCGGTGACGCGCACCCAGTGATCGATTTTATTCTGGAAATTTTCATCATCTTTTAAATTCAGAGAAAGTTCCGTTAGATTTTTTTTAATATAATTTTTAAGGGCTGAGTTTTCTTCTTCCAGTTCTTTTGACAGTGATTTTTTAATGGAATTCCAGATGTCTTTTGAGTACTGTTGTAGTTTTTCGTCGTTCAGGAAATCATTTTTTATCGAGCGGAATTCATCTTCCCATTTTTCTTCAGACTGAATTTCGTGTGAAAAAGTATAGAGTTTCTGCGTGATTTCTGTCCTTAAAGAATGGCTGTGATCGTTTTCAACCTCTTCGAAAAAAGTGGAGAGTCCGTTGGTGATTTTTTCAGCGATGCTGTTGTCCACAAATTTTGGAATGAGGAAATAACTTTCTTTCTGAACGCGCTCTTGTACAATATCCCGATTGGCGATCACATAATCTTTAATCTGTTTGGCGAGGTTGGTGATGATTTTCTGGTGATCCTGCTTAGTAAGAACGTATTCGATTCCGCTTCCTACGATTTGATTGATTTTTAGGTCATCCGACATTTCTCTGGCTTTATGTCCGATAAAATTCACCACCGCTGTATCGTCGAGTTTATGAAGGATATCCAGAACGATATTCGAAAGTTCCTTCACCAGATTTTCCTGGTTGCGCTCCTTCGAAAGCCATTCGCCGGCAAAGTGAGAAATTTTGAGCTTCTGAATATATGGCCGGATATTTTGGGGAGAAAGAAAGTTAGAAACCACGAAATTCCCAAGATTATCCCCAATACGTTCCTTGCTGTTTTCAATTAAATTCGTGTGCGGAATCTTAAGGCCTAAAGGATAATTAAAAAGTGCGGTAACGGCGAACCAATCGGCCAAAGCCCCGACCATTGCTGCTTCGGAAAAAGCGCGGATGTAGCCGATCCAGTGAGCCGGATTTTTCTTTTCGAGAATCGTCATCACCACAAAAATTACCGCCATCAAAACAAAAAGTCCGGTGGCAAAGGTCTTGTATTTTCGGAGCTGTATTTTTTTTTCTTCGTCGTTCATTGTTTCAAATTTACTAATTTTGAAGTCTAAATTCGTTTTGAATACTAAATAATTTAAAAATGAGTTTTTAAAAGATGAAAATTATAATTTCGATGCTGATGCTCATTTCGCTGCAAATGTGTTCTCAGGTAAAACAACCCCAAAATAAAGAAGTAATGGAAAATTCTGCTACAAAAAACAATCCATATTATTCCCGTACCGACCGTACGAAACTGAATGTTCCCAATTCTGAATGGAGAAAAATCCTTTCGCCGGATTTGTACGCTATCGCCCGCGAAGCCGATACTGAAAGACCCTTCACCGGAAAATATAATGAATTTGATGAGTTGGGCGACTATTACTGCGCGGTTTGTGGTAACCATCTCTTCCGTTCAGATGCTAAATTTTCTTCTACCTGTGGGTGGCCAAGCTTTTTTGAAGCCGATAAAGAAGGTACCGCTTACAAACGAGACTCCTCTCACGGGATGGAAAGGATAGAAGTGGTTTGCAAACGCTGCGATTCGCATTTGGGCCATGTTTTTAATGACGGGCCGCCGCCAACCGGAACGAGATACTGTATGAATTCTGTAAGTTTAGAATTTGTAGGAGATTCAGAGAAAAAATAAAAAAATTGCGGAATCATAAATTCCGCAATTTCTATTTTAATAATTAAATTTTAAGTCAAAGGCGCTCCTACCTGTAGGTCGCAACGGTGGTGCGGCTCGCCATGTGGTGGATTCAGCGCTGGTTTCGGTCCTAATGATGAAGTTGAAGACACCGAGGGTGCCGGTGCCGCTGAAGGTGCAATAGGATTGGTATTGAAATTATTACTTACCGGCGCCTGTTGAGGAATAACCTGTGGTGCGGCAGCCTGAACAGGAGCGGGGCTGTCGAGTGGTGCACCTACCTGAATATCGCATCGGTGATAAGGTTCGCCATGAGCGGGATTCAACGCTGGTCTGTTGGCATCTGCTGAAGTAGTTGCTGTTGCTGTATTCTGGGGATTTTCACCAGTAGCTGCAGCACTGGTTGCTGTTTCTGAACCATCTTTTGTTTGAGATTCCGTTGTTTTGGTATTTTTGCACGAAACCGTAAAAGCTGCCGCTGCAAAAAGTACGATTGATATTTTTTTCATAAGGATTAATTTAAGATTTTAACTAAAACGAAACATCCAGACCAAGATACACATTTGCGGGCATAATTGGCGCATACACCATTCCGCCGTCGAAATAATTGCCGAAAGGATTCTTAGCATCAATAATCGGCTGATCCTGGGTGTAACCGGTTAGGTTTTCTCCACCCAAATATACACGAATATTTTTATTGAAGTTTCTGGAAATCTGCGCGTTCAAGGTTGCAAAAGAATCAGAATATTCAGGAAGTCTGAATTCTGCAGGGTTTGCATTTAAATTGGGTAATTTCTGTTTTCCCACCAACTGTAATGTAGTGTCAAAATTCCAGAAAGCACCTTTGTCATTTTTATCAGTAGCATACGAGACATTAAAGAATCCACGGTTTTTTGCCATGAAAGGAATTTCTCTTTTCCCGCCTGAGTAATCTGCCTGAACATCGTAATATTTATATGCGAGACGCAGTTCCAGATTTTTTGCCGGTACAAAATCAAGTTGTGTCTGGAAGCTGTTGGCGTAAGAATTTCCGTCAAGATTATAGAATACAATTTTGTTTGGAGAAATATCCAGATCTGCCAAAACTTGATCTTGAAAATCGGTTCGGAAGAAATCTGCTACCAAAGTCGCCTTTCTGTTGAAAAGCTTGAATTCCTGCTGAAGGCTTGCGCCGTAATTCCAAGCAATTTCCGGTTTGAGGTCATAAATATTTCCTCCGTTTCCTAAAATTTCGATCTGGCGGTTAGACGCGAAATACTGTTGGTTTTCCGCGAAAATATTGGCTGTTCTGAAACCTTTTCCTGCGGAAAGTCTCAGGATTGTTTTAGGGAAAATATCGTATTTAAAGTT
>JAHRWY010000058.1:0-13887 GCA_019104935.1 Kaistella sp. | reverse complement strand
GCAATTTCTGAATTGGCATCAGAAATTAAAGAAGAAAACTTCCCTATGATTTTTGATGCTCCAACTTCATCCTTTGGCGAAAACAAAACAGCTCAATTCTTGAACCTTATTTTTGAAACCGAAAATCAAAAAATTCTTCTTATCAAAGATTTTCTGCACACGGACAAGACAACAAAGACGCTTTCCATTAAAAAAGAATTTGAAAGTGTTAGACGAGACAAGGCATTTTGGGTGAAATTAGAAAGACCTTTTGATTCATATAACCTAAAAACTATTAACTCACAAGTAATTACACTTTAATATGAAAAGTTTATTTGATAAATGGAAAACTAGAATTCCAAAATATAGTGAGACACATAAAGACTTATTTACCTCACTTTCACAAAAGTTTGGTGCAGAAGGTGAAAAGAAAATCAATCTGGGTAAACATTTCAGTACCAACTATGAATTATACACCTATGCTTTTTTCTTAGGACTTTACAACAATGAATTTGCTCCAATTCCTGACGGAGAAAAGAAAACAGATTTTAGCCACCATATTCAGCACTGGGGTAGCAAGACGACAGTATCAACACGTAAGGACTTTACCAACTTACAAGAAAATATGTTTATTGCACTATTAGCAAAAACGGACATTGACTTACTAGCCCTTGAAAAAGGAGATTTGGATGAAGATGATGCGGTAAAATTGTTGATTAAAACAATGGAATCTTACACCAACGGAGGGCTAATTCTGATAAAGGAAAAACTGGAAGAAAACCCAAATTACTTCCTACAACCGACATCATTTTTGAATATGATTTTAGAAACGGAAAAAAAATAGAAATACTACTACCCCGTTCCCGCGGGATTCTATCGCGCGGTTATTTACACCGCTATCCTATCCTCCTACCGAAAGACATCCACTATTGGGATTTCCAAACTTTGTTCAGCCAAAAACACCAAACCATGAAGCCCAGAATCACGGGCCTCTGCATTTACCCCAAAGAAATCCAGCGCGTAATCGGAAAAAGTGAACGCTACAGCCGTAATCTGATTCTGATAGTAAAAGACAGCCCTAAATAAATATGAAGATCAATTTATGATGAAAACCATTGAAAACACAACCCAGGAAGCCTTTATGAACTTTTTCCGCGACACCGAAAAACTCAATCAATTGACCCCTGAGGACAGGATTGAGATTTTCAGAACGGTATTACTGGGAAGTTCTGATCTGACGAAAGAGCTGCTGAATGAAATTTTAAAAGATTATTCGGTTGAACATCTGGAAGTCATCGGTTTTAAATCATAGAGATTCTTCACTGTGCTATGCTCCGTTCAGAAATCGAAGATTTGACGTAGTCAATGACAGGGATATCCAGTCTGAAATCTGTCATTGACCATATCGCCTATTCGGTTTCGGAATGGGATACAATGGAGTGAAAAGCTGACCTGACCAAAGAGCTGCTGAATGAAATTTTAAAAGATTATTCGGTTGAACATCTGGAAGTCATCGGTTTTAAATTATAGAGATTCTTCACTGTGCTGTGCTCCGTTCAGAAATCGAAGATTCGACGTAGTCAATAACAAGGATATATGAAATCTGTCATTGACCACCTTCGGTGTAAAAACCCACAATGAGTAAAAACCTCGAGATTTTAAAAAAATCTCGAGGTTTTTACTTATCTTTGAATTCTATAGCTATTACAAAAATAATGATTGAACCGGCACCTCAGATAGAAAAAACGGACCAGACAATACCGCTTATGGTTAAGTTTCAGATGAATGGAAGTCTGCAGAAAATACAGGATGATTATTTATACTGGGATAAAATAAAATATAAAGCCAAAGACTGCACCCCTTTGGAACTTTGGAGTGCAATAAAGTTAGACAGATTGTTAAAAAGTAAAACCGTGAAATTTCATTCGTATCCCTTTCATTATGTTATAACAGATTATATTCAAAAATCATTACATCAGTTTGACATGCATATCGGTGGAACACTGGGAAGCAACATTGGTATTGCAGAAACTGACAAGACTAAGTTCATGATCAGCTCTATCATGGAAGAAGCTATTTCCAGCAGCCAAATGGAAGGCGCCAGCACAACGAGAAAAAAGGCTAAAGAAATGATTCAGCAGGAGAAAAAGCCGAGAAACAAATCTGAACAGATGATTTTGAACAATTTTATGACCATGAAATATATTGTTCAGCACAAAAGTGAAGATTTAACAGTAGAAAATTTATTATATATTCATCATCTCATTACAAATAAGACCTTAGAAGATTCTGAAGATGAGGGTGCATTCAGAGAAAATGATGATGTACATGTAGTAAATCATATTGACAGTGAAATTGTACATACCCCACCTTTACAATCTGATCTTAGAATACTCATCAATGATTTATGCCTATTTTTTAATACGGATGGTGAAGAGTTTATCCATCCCATAATTAAAGGCTGCATTATTCATTTTATGATTGGCTGGATACATCCTTTTACAGATGGAAATGGTCGCACTGCGAGGGCTGTATTTTATTGGTATATGCTTAAAAAAGGGTATTGGTTAACGGAATATCTGTCGATCTCCAGAATTATCAAAGATACCAAATCCCAATATGAGAAAGCGTACTTATACACAGAAACTGATGAAAATGATCTGACTTATTTCATAACCTATCATCTTAAGACAATGGACAGATCATTTGTCGCATTAAAAGAGTATATCAGTCATAAGCAGAAAGAAGTGTTTCAGGCCGCGAAGTTTATGAAAATACCGGGAGTGAATGACAGAATGGCACAAATATTAAAAATTATTCACGATGATCAGGATAGAATTCTGAACACTAAAGAAATGGAAGCAAGATTTAATATATCAAATTATACGGCAAGAACCGACTTAAAATCATTAGTGGAATTAGGTTTTTTAGAAATCATCCAAGTAAACAAGCAGAAACAAAACTTTATAAAAGCTGCTGCCTTTGAAAACACCTTAAAAAGGTATAAATTGTAATACAGGAAACATCTTTCAAAAAAATCACGGTACTACAGTCCTCCTACCGAAAGATATCGATTGGAATTCAAAACTTTTTTCAGTAAACAAACGTAAATCATAAAATCCTGGATCACGGGAGTCTGCATATACCCCAAAGATCCAGCGCGTCACCGGAAAAAGTGAACACTACAGCCGTAATCTGATTCTGAAAATAAAAACCGCCCTCAATAAAGAAAAAGATCAATTGATAATGAAAACCACTGGAAATATTAACCCGAAAGCCTTCATGCAGCTTTTCCCCAATACCTAAAAACGCAATCAGTTGACCCCTGAAGACACAACTGAAATTTTCAGAACGGTATTATTGGAGAGCCCTGATCTGACAGAAGAGTTACTGAATGAGATTCTGAGTGACTATGCGGTTGATCATCTGGAAATAAGGTGTTTATCTCTGGATTGAAAAACCGAGTGTGATCACAGCGCACCGATGTGCCCTCCCGATTTTGCATGTGAATTCAAATAATCGGGAAAACGCTCTGAACAAGAAATCAGATAGAAGGATTTTGAGAACATTCAGTCATTAACAAGCACAATATTAAATTGAAAAATGCAAATGAAAGTAATCGACACAGAAAAATGGAACAGAAAGGAGCACTATGAATTCTTCTCGAAAATGGCAAGCCCCTATTTTGGTATTGTAACTGAGGCAGACTGTACGACAGCGTATAAAAAAGCTAAAGAAACAGAACGGTCGTTTTTTGCCTGTTATCTTCACAAATCAATGGCTGCGATCAATTCAGTTGAAGAATTGAAATTAAGAATTGTTGATCATGAGGTGGTATTATTCGATAACGTGCATGCCGGCTGCACAATTGGAAGAGCAGACGGAACTTTTGGATTTGCCTTTGTTAGCTTTTCAGATGATTTCGAAACCTTCAATAATGAACTGCAGGAAGAAATCAGAGCCGTACAGAACTCAACCGGTTTGCGGTTAAACAATGATGACATAAAAAAAGACCTCATCCGGCATTCTACCCTTCCATGGACTTCTTTTACCGGACTGTTGCATCCTACGGATTTTGACAGAACAGAATCAGTTCCTAAAGTTACTTTTGGCAAGTTCAGTATTCGGGAGGGCAGGAAATATTTACCGGTTTCCATCGAAGCCCATCATGGATTAGCAGATGGTTTTCATTTGGCAAAGTATCTGAATGAATTTCAAAAGCTGCTGGACCATGGATAGAAATTACCGCCGGTAACGGAGCTACATTTTTTGGAGAAGTAAATGCTAAACATTTAATTAAAGCTTTAAGTACCTTCCGCTGGAGGTTTATTCAGATCAGAGGGGCAATTCAGTGACCTCAAAAAAAAGAGCAGGAATTAATTTTCCTGCTCTTTTTACATGCGGTAAGGAGTTACAGCGCCGGTTTAAATCTCATCATCACGACATCTCCCGTCAGAAATTCCAGTTTTCCGTCGGTTACCCTGTAATGGTCAATCTGTTTCATTGTCTTGCGGAAAACAACTTCCCCATCTCCACAATACATCATCGTTGAGAGTTCTGGATCAGCAAAAGAGATCAGGTCTCCCTTCACTGTAAATTGAGTGGAATACCCGTTGCAGCCACTGTTTCCGGTAATCATATCCGACCCGGCTGTAAACTGAATTTTAGGTTTCATGTCCGGAAATAATCCCTGAAAAGTAATTCTTGGCCCCGTGATGTATTCAAGTTCCCAGGCATTGGCATATAATTTCTGGTCTTTCAGGACCGTATTCGTACTGCATGACATCATAATTAATGACACGATCCCGATGAGTAATAAAATGTGTTTTTTCATAATTGGTGATGATGAATTTATTTAATGGGTTCACTCAGGCAACAACCGTGCTAAAGTCCTTTTAATACAGAAATATTGGGAGGGAAAATTATTAAAGAATACCTGTCTGTTTTATGTTTTCATGTTAGAGAAATGATAAGACCAGCCCTTCCGCTTTCGATCTGAATGCTCCGAGTGAAGACACTTCAGATATCGGACATCAGCTGAAGCTTCCCGCACTTCACGATGCCGGATTCCGGTGGCTCAGCTCCCGTAGCCACCGTTGAGGCATTAATCCCGGACCCTGAGGCTCCCGAAGGGTCACAATGATCAGCTTTCGGGATTTCCTGGCGGAGACTCCCAAAGTCACATTAGTGCTTGAAGGCAGATCCTCACCCCCTATGAAGGGCCTGCTGTAGTTTATCCCGACTTTACTTGTCGGCTTCCCCCTTAAAGCAACGGCACGCTCCCAAAGCCACCCCTCCTTCCGGCATCCATCACCCATCACTTCGACGGTCTCTTATAAATTTCAATCGTATCAACTTTCAGCCTGGCTTTCAACCAGTTCTGCAGCATTTTGGTCTGCTCATCACTAAGCGCATTCCCGCTTTCATACATGGCGACGGGAATCACGGATGCGCTGTCGCTGTCGGAAAGAATTTCCTGCTTTGATGCTGAAAGTGATTGAAGCTGCGGAATGATGGCTTTGGCTTCGCTGTAAAGATTATCTGTCTGGAATACGTATTTATCCATTTTTGCATTGAGTTCTGCTGCCACCTTGGAAACATCGTTTGCCACTTCATTATTCTGAATTTTCGAAGCCTGGGCAAGAAAAGCGCTGTCCTGCCGGATCACGAGGCGGGTATCTGTAATTCCGAATGCAGGCAGTTTTCTTTCTTCGTCCCTGATCTGCTCCGATGTAAATTTACGGGTAAGAAAAGCAAGTTCTATACGCCTGGGACTGGTGTTATAGAAAGTCTTTCGGTACACAATGGTATTTCCCTTATCCTCAAACTCTTTGGTGATGAAATTGGAGACCTGTTCATAAAATCTTTGCTGCTCTAAGAAACGGTAGGCAAAATAAACGCTGGGAATAATCATTAATAGCGTGACAACGGTAATCCAGGTGCGGACCCTGGATTCCTTTTTTTTATCTACAAATTCGGCAGCAGGATATTTTAAATATTTTACAATGATGAAGGTGGCAATACAGATAAAAACACAGTTAATGGCATAAAGAAACATGGCGCCGGCAAAATAAGCCAATTCACCGGTTGCCAGACCATATCCTGCAGTGCAGAGTGGCGGCATCAAAGCGGTCGCAATGGCGACTCCGGGAATCGGATTTCCTTTTTCAACCCTGGTTACGGCGATCACTCCCACCAGACCACCAAAGAAAGCAATGAGCACATCGTAGATATTCGGCGCGGTCCTGGCCAGAATTTCAGACTGGGCTTCTTTGAAAGGGGTCAGCAGAAAATATAGCGAGGACACCAGCAGACCTACCAGCGTAGAAATAAGCAGGTTTTTCAGCGATTTCCTCAGGAGCGCGGAGTCATAGATGCCCAATGCAAAGCCCGCCCCTACAATAGGTCCCATCAGCGGAGAAATCAACATCGCACCAATGACAACAGCGGTGGAATTTACATTAAGCCCAATGGAAGCCACCATGATGGCACACGCGAGAATCCAGAAATTGGAACCCGAAAAAGAAATGCTGTTGCGTACATTTTCCAGGACTTTTTCTTTGCGCTCTTCGCCGTTGTGGAGGTTAAAAAGTTTGTTCATATCAACAGTGAAATATCCGCAAATTTAATTCATTATTCTTTATACCATTTGAGTTCCTGAATATTTGCAGGCATAGAGATGCCAGTGGAGAGCAGATTGATTTTTACCTGATCGATCATTTCGCTGCGGATCATCAGGGCATCCCGGCGGTAATCTTCCGCGTCTACCCAAAAAAACACTTTGATGTTGACTGCATTGGTGGCAAGCTCGTCGGTAAGCACGAAAGGCTCATGGTCGGGGTCCCGCAAAGCCAGACGGTGTTTTTTAATGGTCTCTAAAATAATATTTTTAGCGCTGTCGATATCATTTTCATAGGCAATACCCACCATAAACTCCATACGGAAAAAGCCGTCTTCGGTGAAATTGAATACGGGCTTTCTGATTACATCACTGTTCGGGATATACACCACTTTACCGTCGAAAGTTTTAAGTTTGGTGTATCGGAATTCCATTGCTTTCACCTTACCGAAAATATCACCGATGCTTACCGTATCATCCAGATTAAAAGGCCTGTTAAAGGAAAGGATGATCCCTGATATAAAATTCTCGCCAACATCTTTAAAGGCGAAACCCAGAATTACCGCAGAAGCCCCTGCCGCCGTTAAAAGTCCGGTGGCGATACCGTCAAGTCCTGCAATTCTTAGGGCAAACATAATAACGACCGTTATAAAAACAAGTTTAATGGCTTTCACCAGAAAATTGGTCATCAGTGGGTCTCTGGATTTACCTCTGTTCGTGTTACGGGCAAGATCTGATATTTTATTGGCTACGAAAGTTCCAATGGCAATGATGAGTATGGCCATCAGGATTTCGGGCACCCGGTCTATAAAACTGTTCCAGCTTTCCTGAAAGGATTGTAAAAGTTTGTTGGTTTCCATATTTCTTTTTATCGTACCGCAATGCAGGGATTAATCAGTGATACCATGCCCTTGAAGAACTGATGGTTTCTGTCACATGATTACTCCCGCGCCAAACCTACGCAAACTGCCTGCCATACTTCATGGTGAATGCAGGCATCCGGAGGCCACTTGACCTGAAGTCAATTCATCAGCTCCGGCAGCCCCCGGTCCGGTCACTTTTTTATGGACGTACCTTCCCGTTTCTTACATTGTGTTCCTTTGGTTTTTCCGCTTCGATATGGGTTAGGGTAATAAGTCCAAAGGAATCAAAATTTGAATCCACTTTCGTTGAAATCCCCGTATGTCTTAATTTCAGACTTTCGGGCTTTTGTCGGTAAAACAGGTCTGTTCTGCTTTTTGAATGGTGTGTTGAACTGTTATTTTTCATAAATATTGATATTAATTATTAATCGAATTTTTTCTGTACGTATCTGGCGTAAGACCGGTACTTTTCTTAAAATATTTTCCGAAGTGCGAATTGTCTGTAAATCCCAGTTCCAGAGAGATCTGTCGTACCGAGAGATCCGAATGCGACAGGAGTCTTTTTGCTTCTAGTATGACCCGGTTTCGAATGACAGTCCCTGCAGGTTTCCCAAGTGACTCCTTTACAAGGGCATTCAGGTAATTTGCCGTTATCGACAGCTCGTGGGCGTAATCACTTGTTGTTTTAAGTTCCCGGAAATATACATTCACCAGTTTCTTGAACGCATCAACCAGCATACTTTTGTGGTCGGTCCTGCTGCTTGCTGGGTTGGAATTTTCCGCTATGCGCTCCATTTTTAAAACACAGGTCTTCAGCAAAAGACAGGTCACCTCTTCCGAAAACTTTTCAGATTTTTTAAACTCATGTTCAATATGCCCGCAGACGGAGAGCCAGGAAGAGAAATCTTCTTCCTCTATATCAACGTAGGTAGGCAGGTTTTCCAGCGCCGTGTCACTCCTAATGTCACTGTTACCGGTGTAAATAAGGTTATAAAACGACTTTGAAAACAGAATGATTTTCCCGTGGATTGGCCCGTCTAACTTCCAGGAATGAATCTGGTCATAATTGATGAAGAACAGCCGCCTGGGTTTGATTTCGTACTCTTCAAAATCTATAATATGCGAACCCACGCCATCAACAGTGAGCATAAAGGTATAAAAGTCGTGCCGGTGTGATTTTGTAAGATGTTCCGCATCCTTCAGAAACTGTTCAAAGGAGTAAAAATTGAAATCTACCACATGCTGGGGAGTCTTCTTGATGTTCTTTATGGAGTATTTCCTTGGAGGACTGGTGTTTTTCATCGGTATCATACACTTAGGATGCAAAGATAAAATATACCATAAAATAAATAATGGTATATTTTACCGCTACCGTGTGATGATTTATTTAATATGATGAAAAAATATGAAGATCGGAGATGTTTTTATTGGATTTAGGCAGGATTTAATTGCTCACGACCGGTTTTTACGGTTTTCTTTTCTACATAGTTGGAATTCATCAGACTCAGCAAACCCATATAATTGATATTGAACGTTATAAAATCCCCCACCTTATAATTCCGGTGGGCATCTTCAATATCCAGCACCAGCATATCCGAACTGCCGCCTACAATTTTCAGGGATTCATCTATGGGCTTCAAATCCTTAAGATTCATTTCAAGAAGCCCTACATCAATAATAGCCCGTTTGCTGGTGGAATTATTCGGCTCAACGCTGAAGTCTTTCTTTTCACCGGTAAGGTTATAGCCTAACTTCCCTTCCGGAATATTGGGTTTTTCTTTAATCTCAATAATTTCAGCATGAAGTTTAAATACGTCCTGGCACATTCCCTCAATATCAGAATGATCATAAACATTGGTTCCAAAAAACAACGTTTCGCCCACCCGGAAATGGTTGATATACTCCGGCATTTCCCCACTCATGATGAGGGGAATGGCGACCGAGGCACCACCGGAAATATAGGGAATTCTGATCCCGAACATCTCTTCAAGCTCCTGCCTGCATTCATAGAGTTCCCGCATTTTTTCATCATCGGGCAACACCCCGTTCATACAGGTTAAATTGGTCCCGATCCCTACAATTTCAATATGGGGAAGGTCTTTTACTTTTGCGAAAAAATCCAGAAGCCGCTCCCTTACGACACCTTCCCGCAACTCGCCCATTTCGATCATGATCACTGTTTTATGTACGGCATTAAGCGCAGCAGCTTTACGGGACAAAAGCGTGAGGGTATTGATTTCGGTATTAAAACTTACGTCAGCATAACTGAGTACATCCTCCACGAACGTAAAAGGTACAGGTTTTATATAAACAGTCTGCGCTTCCGGGGAGAGCGCTTTAATCTTTTTAAGGTTGGAAATCCGGGAATCGCAAAATTCTTCGATCGGGAGCGACAGTACTTCCTGAAGAAAGATTTCGTTACCGCAGAGTACCTTGGTAACAACGCTCCATTCGATATTGTTTTCTGAAAAAAGTTTCTGCAGAAAATTGAAATTGTGTGTAAGTTTATCTTTATTTAAGGTGACAATTGACATGACATTATTTTACAAGCCTCATCTCCAGATATTTTGAACTGAAGCCCAGTTTTTCGTAAAGTTTCTTCGCAGGATTATCCGGTTCGCAGTGCAGTGCGATACTGCCGTCGCAAACTTTCACCGTTTCTTCCATCAGTCTTTTGCCGATGCCCTTACCCCTGTAATCATGATGGGTAGCAATATAAACCAGAATATTCTCGGGAATATATCCCGACATTCCGGTTTTGTTGACGACCACCGCACCGGTGACCACATCATCGTGCTGTGCCACCAGAAGATACCCGCCTTTGCTCCCTGACGTATCTGAAATATAATCCAGAGCCAGCGAAATATCCTCATAAGAATCGCCGTACTGCTGTAGATGCTCCTTCAGAAACAAAGCGATTTCATTTCTGTAGGACTGTGGGATAAGGGTGTTTGAAAATTTTATAATTTGCATTGTGTATTTTTAAGTTAAACCGGGAACATAGGATAAGGAATCGTAACATATTGTATCAGGGCATCTTCAGGCTTTTTCTTTCGGTAAAATAATACCGGAATATGAGATTTATAGATAACATTTTCGGTAAAATTATTTTGAAAGATCTTTGCCAGTGGTTTTTCGGTTGTAACATTTACCGCAACCAGATCCGCGTCGCAGCTTTTACAGGCCTGAAGAATCCGGTCTTCCGCATTTTCATCAATTAATACGTCCTGTAGGGCATATTCTACGTTCTGTCGGGCAAGTTTTACTTTCAGAAATTTTATAGTATTATTAACCGACAGTAAGGAATTGTTTATTTTACCGGTAGCGATGCCTAGAAGACTGATTTTTGATTTATTACGCTTTGCAATAGGTAAAACAGACTGTAATTTAGAAAGTACGCCTTCGGTATCTCTTACAGGATACAGCATGTGCTGGAATTCGTGTTTCGTACAGCTGTACGGAACCGAAATTACAGGAACAAAAGTATTAGTAATAATCTCGTATGCGTTGGAACTGATAAATCCCGGACGTTTCTTTGGATAATCTACTCCAAAAACAATAAGGTCTGCAGACTTTTCCGAGGCATATTCGGTGACACTTTGCGCAACCGAACCCACTGTGGCGTAGGTTTCTACATGTTTACAACCACCATTTTCCAGTTTATTTTTTACCTGAGCCAGTAAATTTTCCGAGTTATCTAGCAGCGCATTTCCATGATAATAAAACTTGCCGCTGCCTGCAGTACCTGTACCCAACAAACCGGACTTTATAACATTGATTAAATAAATATTTGCTGAATGCCTTTTCGCAATAGCCATTGCAGCCTTCAGAAAGTTTACATTATTTTTTGTGAAGTCTATAGGAATCACAATATTCTTAATTTCATTCGTCATCTTCATTATTTTACTTTGCAAAGATAAATGATACCACGCTGAATGAATGGTAAGAAAACTTTTGCTCGTGGTATATCTCAGGGTAAAACGTCATGTTCCAGGGATTAGCTTAATCATGAACCTCAATCTGCAAATCCCCAAGGCCTTTAGTATGATACATGATATTTTTTAACATTAAAAAAATATCATCATAAACACCGTTAAAATAATCTCCGTATACACAGTACTGATGCTTGCCTCCTGTTCCAAAATTGATAATTCACAGAGAACCGCGCCGGCAGACTACGCGGAAACCGAACGCCAGTTGATACAGAACCGTGAGCATGATTCACTTAGAGGCGACAGCATCAATGCGTCTACCGAGATGCCACCACAACCTGTAACTGAGCAGAACCGAAACCAGTCGGGTCTGAAACCACCGGCATTCGGAAAGGATACGGTTCAGTAATGCTGTCAGGAGGCAGGATTACCGTCTTTTTCTTAAAGATTACACGGAAGCGGTTTTCAACGTTGTGAAATCCCTGCCTCCTGTCTGTACCATAATATAAAACAAGGTGGCAAAGGCGCCATAGATGATTAAGCGTGAGGAGTATTTTGTTTTTCATCTTTATAAATTTTTAAACCACTCAGCAAACTGAGCACCTAACAACGGCACTGTTTTTTCTTTACTGTTAATGGCATTCAGTAATCCCACCACCCACATATAGAGTAACACAAAAATGCCTACAAGGAACACAATCCATCCCAAAACCGGGATCATACTGATGAGTCCCAAAGCCAGACCGGCCAACGCCACTCCTAACGATTGCCTGATGTGAAATCCGGCGAAGTCATTTTTCTTTTCATTATTCATGACAAAGGCAATGATTAATCCGATAATGGTGAGATAAGCGATCACCGCTATATTTTTGCCTTCGTTTGAGACTGAAATTTCTAATTTGTTTTCTGTCTGTTTCATGCTTTTTATTGAATTTCGTTAAAATTTAATTGATCTATAAATTCCCAAATCTCATCGGCTTTTAAATTGGTTCCGTTGGCCCTTACGTAAAACCGTTGGTTGATTATAAATTCTACAGGTACAGCGTTGTTGTAATTACTTGGCATTTCAAATACATCCTCCCCTTTTCTGTTGAAAACTTTGGTATAACCACTTTCTGTATTTTCTGCAAAATTCATTTCAATTTTTTGAGCAATACTTTTCTTAACCTTTAAGTCTTTATCACTTTGACCGTTTGTAATTTCAAGGGTAATGTATTTTTCATAACCTGATTTATAATGGTAATTCGCCTCTATATGATGAAAGCCTTCTTCACCAATAGTGGTGGGTTCCATTTTTACATATTCGAGTATTTTTTCAGGAAGCCACTCATTCAATTCATTACCGGTATACACTTTGAAATTTGGTGTAATTGGTGTAGCTTCTTCAGAAACTGTATTTTTATGCTTAGAAGAGGTATTTTCAATGTTGGTTTTTTTTCTTCCTTACATGCCATAAACGCGATTGTTAAGAATAAGAGTAGTATTTTATTTGTGTTCCTGTTTTCATAGTTTACTGTTTATTAAATTAAGAATGCTTATTTAAACGGTTTTTCACGATTCATTTCCGTTGTCATACACAGAAAGCTTAGTTGTTTTTTATAAATTTTAAAGACACTGTATTTCCTTTTTCATCCTTCAGCGTTATAAAATACAATCCTTCCGGAAACTTCGCGACAGGAACCTGAAAATCTTTGCGGACCTTTTGATAAGTCGCCAACAGTTTTCCGGAACTGGTATAAACGGCAATGTCGTAAACCTGGTTGTCGGGAAATTTTACATTTAAAACCTCTTTTGCGGGGTTGGGATAGATTTTGGGTTGGGTTGTTAAACTTAGTTCAGAAGTAGACAATGAGTTGTCTGTAAGTTTCCATAATTCTTTGCCTGCAGAAGTATAATTCGCACCAAAATAAAGAGCATTATTGAGTACAATAAAATCAGTATACAGGTCTATTGGTGAGCTATTTGGGTTAGCAGGACTGATTTTTACAGTCCCCGCCGCAGAACCATCCGTCACCCAAAGTTCCCGTCCATTAGTACCATCTTCAGCAGAAAAGAAAAGCTTGTTATTAAATAAGGTGTAACCAAAGGGAAAGGAATAACCCACGCCCGGATTGATATCTTTGACAAGCTGTGTGCCCAATACGGTACCATCCGTTTCCCAAAGTTCTCTCCCGGTTGTGCTATCTATCGCATCAAAGTATATCTTGTTGTTAAACAATGTCAGATTGGTAGGTTCTGATCCCAATGATCCCGGTCTGATGTCTTTGAATAGTTGAGTGCCGGAAGCAGTTCCGTCGGTTTTCCAAAGCTCTTCGCCCGTACTGCCATTATTAGCTCTAAAGTAAAGCTCACCGTTAAAGACTAAAAATCTGCTAGGGTTTGAACTACCATCAGGATTAATATCTTTTAATAAATGCGTCCCGTTGGTAGTTCCATCAGTAACCCAAAGTTCGGTTCCGGTAGTACCATCATTAGCAGAAAAATACAGCATGCC
>JAHRWY010000028.1:0-9373 GCA_019104935.1 Kaistella sp. | reverse complement strand
TGAGATTCTTCTTTAATTAAATTTTCAAGCTCATCGGCTTCGGTGGTAATGGTGTAACTGTATTTTTCACCAAAGCCATTTATATCCAACAAACAACCCATCGCCTCAAGATACAGACAGTGATTATCAAAAAGAATAATTTCAGTTTTCATAGAATTTGTGTTTGGTTTTACGAAAATAATGATTTTATTGCTCTCCGACTACCGTAAAATCACCCAAACTTACTAATTATGAGCAAATTAACAACTCGTTAACATTTGTTTAAAAAAAAACAAGACAGCACCGAAGTTCGATACTGTCCTACTCTTTACCTATTTAAAGTGTCTTAAAATCTATTGTGAGATTTTAATTCAGAAATACCTCATATTTCTGCATATCGTGTATTACTTCCAGCAGATCTCCGTTAATTTCAATGTGCGCTTTCATTGCCATGAGTTCGATGGTTGACTGGTCTTCGGGATTTTTTACAAAGAAATTAAGCCTCTGTTCGCCTTTGTTTTCTGAAAAATTATTTTTGAAAAACTCAATATCTTCTCTGCGAAGATCCTGCAGATTTACCACAATTGTCATTTTTTTAGCAAACTTTTCAAAAGCATCTTTCAGATCAATCACATCCGAAATATTTACAAAGACTCTGCCGTCTTTTGCCTGCGAGAATTTAATCTTGAAAATGACAAACCGCTGTACATCGATCCGGTCACGAAGCCTCATATAGTCGCGATCTCCAAGCCGGAAACCATAACTTGCGCTGTAATCTTCCAGGGTGATGAAAGCAACTTTTTCGCCGCTGTTTTTCCCGTCGCGTACGGTGTATTCGGTGACCAATCCGGCAACCATATACTCGGGTGAATTATTTTTCATGGCCTGTTTCTCCTTCCAGCTCAATTTTTCATCATTGAACAAATCAGGCTGTTGGCTGGCAAATACGCTGTCTTTGAAAGCTTCTACTTCATCCAGATTCAGGAAATTAAAACTGCCTTTTGGTTCTGCTTTTTTTGTCGGTTCCTCAATTAAAACTTCTTCATCTCCACTTAAAATTTCACCCGGAATATCGATGAGTTCGTCATCCGAATCTGGAGTATCGGCAATTTCGACCGGAAGAATAATTTTTTCGAGTTCCGCAACTTCATCTTTCTTGCCTTCGAGGATTTCTTTTTTGCCTAAAGCTCCCTGAATAAACTGAAATTGGAATTTGTACTCATCAAGCGGATGCGCAGACAGATAAAATCCAATAATTTCCTTTTCTTTATTGAGTTTGTGCATGCTTTGCCACTCTGGGGCAGGATTTATTTTAGGTGGTTCAATTTTCACCTCGTCGGCAAAATCGGCAAACAGCGAGTTTTCTACTTCATTTTTGGTATCCTGAAAGCTCTGTCCGTAACGTAAAAGTTTCTCGATATTGGTTTTTCCAGCAATATCGATATCGAAATACTGCGCACGGTGATAACGGTCTACCTCATCGAAAGCGCCTGCAACCACCAAACTCTCTGCCACTCTTTTGTTCATTTGTGACGAGGGTATTCTTTCAAAAAAGTCATAAATATTTTTGAATCTTTCAGTTTTTCTTGCATTTACAATCGCTTCACTCGGTCCTTCACCAATTCCCTTAATCGCTCCCAACCCGAAACGGATCTGGCCTTTTTCGTTTACCGAGAATTCATACTGCGATTCGTTTACCGAAGGACCCAAAACATCCACGCCAATACTTTTGCAATCCTCCATAAACATGGTGATTTGCTTGGTATTGTTCAGGTTGTTAGTCATTACACTTGCCATGTACTCTGCCGGATAATTGGCTTTAAGATAAGCGGTTTGGTAGGCAATCAGCGCATAGCAGGTTGAGTGGGATTTATTGAAGGCGTATTCGGCAAATGCCTCCCAGTCTTTCCATATTTTATTGAGTTTATCAACAGCGAGGTTGTTTTTTTCGCCTTCTTCCATAAACTTCGGATACATTTTGTCGAGTGTAGCGCGGTCTTTCTTACCCATCGCTTTTCTTAATGTATCGGCTTCACCTTTGGTAAAATTCGCCAATTTTTGAGACAAAAGCATTACCTGTTCCTGATAAACCGTAATTCCGTAAGTTTCTGCGAGGAATTCTTCGGTTTCCTTTAAATCGTACACCGTTTCTTCCAGCTTATTTTTACGGTTGATGAAATTCGGGATGTACTTTATAGGTCCGGGACGGTAAAGCGCGTTCATGGCAATTAAATCCGCAAACTGGGTAGGTTTCAGTTCGCGCATGTATTTCTGCATTCCGGGACTTTCATACTGAAAAATCCCAATGGTTCTCCCCTCCTGGAACAGCTGATAGGTTTTGAGATCATCCAGGGGAATTTCATCCGGATTAATTTCGATTCCGTGGCGTTCTTTGATGAGCTTAATGGCGTGTTTAATGATGGTTAAAGTCCGCAAACCCAAAAAGTCCATTTTCAGAAGGCCTGCACTTTCAGCTACCGAGTTATCGAACTGTGACACTAAAATATCCGGATCTTTCGCTGCAATAGTGATCGGGACAAGATTCGAAATATCTTCCGGAGTTATAATCACACCGCAGGCATGGATTCCGGTATTTCGAATGCAACCTTCCATACGCTGCGCTGCCGAGAGCACTCCAAATCTGGAATCCTGCTTGTTTTCGAGGATATCTTTCATTTCCTGAGCCAGAATTTTATCTTCAGGACTTAATTTATCGAATTTTGCAAAAGCTTTCGCAATATTCATCCCTGGAGTTGAGGGAATGAGTTTCGCTATGTTATTGGTTTCCGGAATTGAAATATCGAGTACCCTACCGGCATCTTTTATGGCTGATTTCCCGCCTAAAACTGAGTAAGTGATAATTTGGGCAACATTGGTCTTACCGTATTTTTCAACCACCCATTTGATGATTTTGTCGCGTCCTTCATCATCGAAATCGATATCGATATCCGGCATGGAAATCCTTTCAGGATTCAGAAAACGCTCAAATAGCAAATCGTATTTAATGGGATCAACATTGGTGATTCCTGTACAGTACGCTACGGCAGATCCTGCAGCAGAACCACGCCCAGGGCCAACCCAAACGCCCATTTTGCGGGCTTCGTTACAAAAATCCTGTACGATAAGGAAATATCCGGGATAGCCGGTGTTGGCAATAACTTCAAGCTCGAAATCCAGCCGCTCCCTTATTTCATCAGTAATTTCGCCATATCTTTTTGCTGCGCCTTCATAAGTTAAATGTCTGAGATAAGCGTTTTCTCCGCGTTTTCCGCCGTCAATTTTATCTTCTTTACTTAAAAATTCCTCAGGAATATCGAACTCAGGAAGGAGAACGTCACGTTTTAAAGTATAGGGTTCAAACTTTGCCAGAAATTCTGAATACGCTTCAAAAGCATCAGGAAACTGGATGAAAGCCTGCTTCAGTTCATCACTGTTTTTAATGTAGAATTCGTTGGACGGAAGACCGCGTCTCTTGCCAAAACCCTTACCTACAGGCGAAGAAAGCTTCTCCCCATCTTTAATACAGTATAAAATATCCTGAATGTTGGCATCTTCTTTTTCGGTGTAGAATGTTTCATTCTGTGCCAAAATCTTCACATCATATTTCTCAGCAAATTCAAGCAAAACTTCATTTAAATGCTCCTCTTCCTCCACCTCATGATTCTGGATCTGTACGTAGAAATCGTCACCAAAAGTATCTTTCCACCACCGGAAAATCTCCTCTCCTTTCTGTTCACCAAATTCAAGAACGGTATTGGGAATATCTCCCAAAGTTCCGGCTGTAAGGGCGATAACATCTTTACGATATTCCGCAATCATCTGCCTTGAAATCCTCGGAACACCAAAATAAAAGCCGTTAACATAACCTAAACTCGAAAGTTTTGCCAGATTTTTATATCCGTTAAAATTTTTCGCAAGTAAAACCACATTGGTCCTGCGGTCGGGATCATCTTTGGTAAACTGTTTCTGCTCCGGCCGGTCAGAAATATAAAACTCGCAGCCAATTACCGGAATCAGCGGGTCTTTTCTGGGTTCGGTCTCCGTAAATTCCCTGCCTTCTTCCTGGGCTTTTAATTTATTTTCTTCGTATTCTTTATATGTTTTTTTAATGTTTGCATTGGCTTTCTCCACTTCGGAAACAAACTTGAAGGCGCCCATCATATTCCCCAGATCAACCAATCCTACCGCCGAAAAATTATTGACCAAGGCTTTTTTTACAAGATCAGAAATATGCGTTGAAGCCTGCAGTGATGAGTAAATACTGTGGTTATGGAAATTGAAATAATCGCCGATTTCAATCTCATCAGTATCACCAAAATCAACTTTTTTCTTCTTTTTGGAAGCCGCCACCTGCCTTCTGATAATAATCCCAAATGGCGGGAAAGGATTCGGATGACTGCTGATGAAATCCTGAAGTTCTGAATCGGACATTTTGATTTTTTCCGCCGGAATAACACCAATCCGCATCATTTCGAAGAAAATCTGTGCCGTTGCGTTTACGTCGGCTGCAGCATTGTGTGCTTCATCGAATTTTTCGTTGTAGAGTTTTTCGTAGAGTTCGACTAATTTTGGTGATTTATATCTGCCGTTTTTTCCACCGCCGAGTTTACAGAAATCGGTTCCAAGCTCCATGGTATCTGCAGATGGAATTTTTTCAAGTGTATTTTCAAAATCTTTTCTGTGAAATTCAGCACCTACAATATTATAATCGAAATCAATATTGTGCCCTACAACCACTTCAGTTTTCTTTAAAACTTCCTGAAATTCCGCCAAAACCTCTGCGAGATCACGACCTTCTTCCTTAGCCATTTTAGTAGAAATCCCATGAATCCGGGTAGCGTTGAAAGGAATATCATATCCTTCAGGTTTAATTACATAATCCTGATTTTCAATAAGATTACCGTTTTTATCATGCAGCTGCCAAGCAATCTGAACCATTCTGGGCCAGTTGTCGGAATCGGTAAGCGGTGCGTTGAAATTTTTTGGTAAACCTGTAGTTTCAGTATCAAAAATCAAATACATTATTGGAAGAATTTCTGTAAAATTAGGCTAAATTATTTTTAAAAAAAAGTTGGAAATTTCAAAACTATATGAAAGTAAAATTGCTTTTTACTGGGTTGTTATAATGATAGCTTTTTGTCGATAATACTGTATTTTTCGCCAAGAAATCCGCATAAATTTCAGAAATAAAAAAAGCTATAAATCATTCTACGCCTTTTGATTATTATTTATTTGAAATTATTTTCTCATGGATTTTAAACTCATAAACATTGTTTCTGTATTTTAATACGTATCTCACCACTCATTTTATTATTCTCATTAAAATTTTTATATTTGTTTTATATGGAAATAGGCACAAAAAAACACGTATCAGAGGAGATTTTATTAAAAGCCTTTAATCACATGATGCTGGCAAAAGCAATGGCCGACATTTATGAGGAAAACAGAAATATCACCAAATATGTTCACAGCACATCGCGGGGTCATGAAGCCATTCAGCTGGCTACAGCCTACCAGCTTACCAAAGACGACTGGGTTTCGCCCTACTACCGCGACGAAAGTTTGCTCCTGGGAATTGGTTTTGAACCCTACCGTTTGATGCTGCAACTTTTAGCGAAAGCCGATGATCCGTTTTCTGGCGGCCGAACTTATTACTCGCATCCATCAAGCCTTGAAGAAAATCTGCCTAAGATTATCCATCAGAGTTCGGCTACCGGTATGCAGGCGATCCCTACAACCGGAGTCGCACAGGGGATTAAATACATTCAGGATTTCAACCTGAAAACGTACGACCAAAATCCTGTGGTGGTTTGTAGTTTAGGCGATAATTCTGTTACTGAAGGCGAAGTTGCAGAAGCATTTCAGTTTGCTGCCCTCCACCAGCTTCCCATTATATTTCTTGTTCAGGATAACGAATGGGGAATTTCAGTAACAAAAGAAGAAGCACGAACGTCTGATGCATACGATTATGCTGCTGGTTTTGTAGGATTAAACAGAATGCGTGTTGATGGCACCGATTTTATGGAAAGTTTCGAAGCCATGAAAAAAGCCGTCGATTTTGTGCGGTCAGAAAGAAAGCCGATGCTTGTTTGTGCGAAAACTGTTCTCATTGGTCACCACACTTCAGGCGTTCGGCGTGAATTTTACAGAGATGAGGATGATCTGGCAAAACACCGTGCAAAAGATCCGGGAAAGATTTTAAGAAACAGATTAATCGAAGACGGAATCAGCGAAGATCTTTTGAACAAGATTGAAAAAAACGCCAGGACAGAAGCGGAACACGCATTTGAAAAGGCATTTGCAGCTGAAGATCCGAAACCGGAAACTGTTACAGACCACATTTTTGCTCCGACCCCAATTACTGAAGAATCCGGCGAAAGAGAACCAAAAGGACAGGAAAAAATTGTAATGGTTGATGCCGCCATCCATGCCATTCAGGAAATTATGTGGAAACATCCTGAGGCATTGCTTTACGGGCAGGATGTAGGAGAAAGAATCGGTGGCGTATTTCGCGAAGCAGTAACTTTAGGCAAGAAATTCGGTAATAAAAGAGTTTTCAATACCGCGATTCAAGAAGCATATATTATCGGATCCACAGTCGGAATGAGTGCTGTTGGCCTAAAACCTATTGTCGAAGTACAGTTTGCCGACTATATTTATCCCGGAATTAACCAACTTATTACAGAGATTTCAAAATCAAATTATTTATCTAACGGAAAATTTCCGGTGAGCAATATCATCCGCGTTCCCATTGGCGCTTATGGTGGTGGCGGACCTTATCACAGCGGAAGTGTAGAAAGCATTCTCGCCAATATCAAAGGAATCAAAATCGCTTATCCGAGCAACGCTGCAGATTTCAAAGGTTTGCTGAAAGCAGCTTATTATGATCCCAATCCTGTGGTAATGCTGGAACATAAAGGGCTTTACTGGAGCAAAGTTCCGGGAACCGAAGATGCGAAGACCATTGAGCCTGCGGAAGATTACGTTTTACCATTCGGGAAAGCCAATATCCTTTTAGAAGCCGATAAAACCGAAACCGAAAAAGGCCGAACTATGGTCATTGTCACCTACGGAATGGGCGTTTACTGGGCAAAAGAAGCCGCAGCAAATTTCCCGGGCAGAGTAGAAATTATCGACCTGAGAACCTTAATTCCACTCGATGAAAAATTAGTATTCGAAAGCGTAAAAATCCACAGCAAATGCCTGGTTCTTACCGAAGAGCAGCTCAATAATTCTTTTGCTGAAGCTTTTGCACACCGAATTTCCAAAAACTGTTTCAGAAATCTGGATGCTCCGGTAGAAACGCTAGGTTCGCTCAATTTACCTGCCGTTCCGATCAATTTGGTCCTTGAAAAAGAAATGCTGCCGAATGCAGAAAAAGTTGCTGCAAAAATCCAGGAAATGCTGACTCAGTAACAATATTTTTTGGGCGCACATTTCCGGCTATCCATTACAATCTTTTTTTGCCTGCGCATTTTCCGGGCAAAAAAAAGGATTTTCATTGCTATCCGGGGCGCGTACAGAATCTTTAAGAAAGATTTATTTTTAAATCAAAGGATGAATCAATAAAGGTTTGATTTAGTATTTTTGTACAAACCTTGATTCACGATGTCCGAAAACATTCAACAGAAAATAGAAGATCTCCGCGCGGAGCTTCACCAGCATAACTATAATTACTACACACTTGATGAACCTACGATTTCAGATTTCGAATTCGATCTGAAACTGAAAGAACTTCAGGAGCTGGAAGAAAAACACCCGGAATTCTACGACAGTAACTCTCCTACTTCACGTGTTGGCGGCGAAATCACCAAAAATTTTCCGACTGTTCAGCACCAGTTCCGGATGTATTCCCTTGATAATTCTTACGATTTCAATGATCTGGAAGACTGGGAAAAACGCGTTCAGAAAGCCTTAAATGAGCCTGTAGAGTTTGTCGCCGAACTGAAATACGACGGCGCTTCGATTTCAATCTTATACGAAAACGGAAAACTTAAAGAAGCCGTAACCCGTGGCGACGGCTTTCAGGGTGATGAAATTACACCAAACGTAAAAACAGTTTCAGAAATTCCGATGCAGCTTCACGGTGATTTCCCGGATCGGTTTTTCATCCGCGGCGAAATTTATTTAACGAGAAAAAATTTCGATAAAATCAACAAAAGGCGTGAAGAGGAAGGTCTGGATCCGTTCATGAATCCGAGAAATACAGCTTCCGGAAGTCTGAAAATTCAGGATTCTGCAGAAGTGAGAAAACGCGGACTTTCAGCGGTTCTTTATCAGTACATATCAAGTGAATTTCCGGCAAAAACACACTGGGAACTCCTTCAGAAAGCAAAATCCTGGGGATTCCATATTTCAGAACAGGCAAAACTGTGTAAAACTCTGGATGAAGTTAAAGCATTCATCACCCACTGGGATACCGCAAGGCATCAGTTAGGCTTCGATATCGACGGCATTGTGATAAAGGTAAACGATTTATCGCAGCAGAGGAGTTTAGGCTACACCGCAAAATCGCCGCGTTGGGCAATGGCACATAAATTCAAAGCAGAAAAAGTAGAAACAGAACTTCAAACCGTAACGTATCAGGTTGGCAGAACTGGTGCCATTACCCCGGTTGCGAATCTGAAGCCGGTTTTACTGGCCGGAACCATAGTAAAAAGGGCAAGTTTACATAATGAAGACATCATTAAAAAGCTGGATTTACACGAGCACGATTACGTTTTTGTAGAAAAAGGCGGCGAAATTATACCGAAAATTGTCGGTGTAAATCTGCAGAAACGAAATCCACAAAATCAGGAAATTGAATATATTAAGAACTGCCCAGAATGCGGTACCGAACTTGTGAAAATCGAAGATCAGGCGATTCATTTCTGTCCCAATGAACTGCATTGTGCGCCGCAGGTTGTGGGCAGAATGATTCATTATGTCTCCAGAAAAGCACTGAACATCGAAAATCTTGGCGCCGAAACCATCGAACAGCTTTACCGCGAAAAACTTGTTGAAAATCCTGCAGATTTCTATGCATTAACAAAGGAGCAAATTCTTCCGCTGGAACGTATGGCCGAAAAATCTGCCCAGAATATTATTTCCGGCATCGAAAAGTCCAAAGAAATACCTTTCGAGAAAGTCCTTTTCGGCATTGGAATTAAGCACGTCGGAGAAACAGTAGCCAAAAAACTGGCAAAAAATTTTGAATCCATTGACGCGTTAAAAAATGCCACTGTTGAAGAACTCACCCAAGTAGAAGACATCGGCGGAAAAATTGCGGACAGTATTATTGCTTTCTTCCAAAATCCCGAAAATATTTTGTTGATTGAAAGATTGAAATCTTACGGAGTTCAACTGAAAAAAGGCGAAAACACGAATGAGGTTTTAAGCAATGTTCTGGAAAACA
>JAHRWY010000228.1:0-5763 GCA_019104935.1 Kaistella sp. | reverse complement strand
CAGGTGAAAGAAATGCTTGGATCCAACGCAGTTCCAATCGTATTGCCAATCGGTGATGAAGCAGATTTCAAAGGTGTGGTAGACTTGGTGAAAAACCGTGCGATTGTATGGCACGATGAGAACCACGGTTCTACTTTTGATATTGTAGAGATTCCAGCTAACATGGCTGATGAAGTGAAGCAATTCAGAGCACAGCTGATTGAAGAAATCGCAGCATACGACGAAAATCTTCTTGAAAAATTCATGGAAGACGAAAATTCCATCACTGAAGAAGAAATTCACGCGGCACTTAGAGCGGCAACATTGGATATGAGCATCATCCCAATGACATGTGGTTCTTCATTCAAAAACAAAGGTGTACAGTTCATGCTGGATGCTGTATGTAGATACCTTCCTTCACCAATGGATAAGGAGGCAATCGACGGTACAGACCCAAGAACAGATGAGCCTATTTCAAGAAAACCTTCTGTATCCGAGCCTTTCGCAGCATTAGCTTTTAAAATTGCAACCGATCCTTTCGTAGGTAGGCTTGCATTCTTCAGAGCTTACTCCGGAAGACTTGATGCAGGTTCTTATGTTCTTAATACAAGATCAAACAGTAAAGAAAGAATCTCACGTATTTTCCAGATGCACGCCAACAAGCAAGAGCCAATCGAATTCATCGAGGCAGGAGACATTGGTGCAGCAGTAGGATTTAAATCCATCAAAACTGGTGATACCCTTTGTGATGAGAAACACCCTATTGTTCTTGAATCTATGGTATTCCCTGATCCCGTAATCGGTATCGCGGTAGAACCTAAGACGAAAGCTGACCAGGATAAAATGGGTAACGCTTTGGCTAAATTGGCTGAAGAAGATCCAACTTTCCAGGTTAAAACTGACGAAGCTTCTGGACAAACGATCATCTCCGGTATGGGTGAGCTTCACCTAGACATTATTGTTGACCGTATGAGAAGAGAGATTAAAGTTGAAGTTAACCAGGGACAGCCACAGGTAGAGTACAAAGAAAACCTTACCATGACAGCAAACCACAGAGAAGTTTACAAAAAACAATCTGGTGGTCGTGGTAAATTTGCTGATATTGTATTTGAACTTTCTCCGGCTGATGACAACAAACCAGGTTTGGAATTCATCAATGAAATCAAAGGAGGTAACATTCCGAAAGAATTTATTCCTTCTGTAGAGAAAGGTTTCAAGGAAGCGATGAAAAATGGTCCTTTGGCAGGTTTCGAGGTTGAAGGTATTAAAGTAACTTTGAAAGACGGATCTTTCCACCCGGTGGATTCAGATGCACTTTCTTTCGAACTTGCTGCGAAGATGGGCTTCAAGGAAGCTGGTAAAAAAGCAAAACCAGTGATTATGGAACCTATCATGAAAATCGAGGTGGTAACTCCGGAAGAATATATGGGTGATATCGTAGGTGACCTTAACAAAAGAAGAGGTACTGTAAATGGTATGGATGACCGTAACAATGCGAAAGTAATCAAAGGATTCGTTCCGCTTTCTGAAATGTTCGGTTATGTAACTACATTGAGAACACTGTCTTCAGGTAGAGCTACATCTTCTATGGAATTCGAAAAATACGAAGCAGCACCTTCAAACGTTGCTGAATCTGTAATCGAAAAAGCAAGAGGTTAATCTTTAAATCTAAGTTAAAATGTCACAAAGAATCAGAATAAAATTAAAATCTTACGATTACAATTTAGTAGATAAATCTGCTGAGAAAATCGTAAGAACGGTAAAAGCAACCGGCGCTGTTGTAAACGGACCGATTCCTTTACCAACAAACAAGAGAATCTTCACCGTGTTGAGATCTCCGCACGTAAACAAGAAGGCAAGAGAGCAGTTCCAGCTTTCAGCTCACAAGAGATTGATGGACATCTATTCTTCTTCTTCTAAAACTGTAGATGCACTAATGAAATTAGAGCTTCCTTCAGGAGTTGACGTAGAAATTAAAGTGTGATTTTGGCGGCTTGCTTTTAGCCAATCGCTATTAGCTATCAGCCAGAAGCCACTTTGCTATGATAGAAATTCCCTTTTCGCAAGAAGAGGGATTTTTTTATTTTGTTTAATTCTAAATTCCAGCATTCTTATTGTTTTGCAGAATAAAGCTTGCATAGTTTTGGTTTTAGTTTCGTGATACATTGACAAATAAAAACAATGTATTATGAAAAAACTATTATTATTGGCAGCTTTCGGAGTTGCAGGAATGATGAATGCGAAAACAATCGCTATTTCTCATGACGAAATTTCCTTTTCTGACACCTCTGTATCGGTATTTGAAGAAAGTGAATGGTGTGGAACGGTTACATTCATGACTTCTTGTGGACTTCCGATTGAAGATTCCTATTGTACAAGTTGGGGGGAAGCTTGTTTAATTGAATCATGGAATGTACTTGATGAATACTATTTTGCACCTTAAAAATATGATTAGATATTTATTACTTTTTGCTTTTGTTATGTCCTCGGCAAGTCAGATGTTTTCACAGTCATTAACGACAGGCTATTCAAATCTCGTTGTAAAATATGAAGTTGAGTTTTTAATAGATTCTTCCGATGTCACCAGCAAAAAAAACGAGCTTATGACCTTGTTAATTGGCGACCACATTTCAGTGTATAAAAGTGACGTGAAAGCATCCCGTGATTCCTTGGTGCGATCAATTACTAAAAATGCTGTAGATGGTGCACGTGCTAACAATAGTAATAATATGGTTGTTGACTTCTCCAAGATTCCTAGAGTCAATCTTCAACATGAAGTTCTTTATAAAGATGATAAAATGCTTGTTTATGATAAAGTGTTTAGGCACGTTTTTGCCTACGAGCCTTTACATAAGGTAAATTGGTCATTGTCGAAAGAGTCCAAAATGATAGGAAAATACTTGTGTTATAAAGCTATTGGATTCTATGGTCAGCGGAAGTTTGTTGCTTGGTATACACCAGAAGTACCAATCCCGGAGGGCCCCTATACGTTCAAGGGTTTGCCGGGACTGATTGTCGCATTAAATGACTTTTCAAACACTTATGTATTTCGGTTAGTGGATTTGAAAAAGGAGAAAAGAGAGATTACACAGATGAAGAACGCCGTGAATACTACATTTGAAAAATTTGCCCAAGCAAGACAGGATTCAAAAGATAATGCAGTTAACCAAGTGCAATCGGTATTGCACCGAAGCATGAGCGATGCTGAAAAAGATTTAGTTAAGCGAAACGTAAATAGGCCCACTAATTACTTAGATTAGATTCTTCAAAAATTTCCTTTTCGCAAGAAAAGGGATTTTTGTTTTATTACCTGTTTGCTGTGTTGTTTACGAAATATTCATAAATTGGGACCTATTATAATTTAATAGTATCAAATGTATTTATTTAGAATATTTCTTCTCCTTTTAATTTCACTTCCTTCAACGCTCATCACTGCTACGCAGAAAGACAGCATCACCAAGAAATTATTTTTTTACCGATTAATTCATCAACCAGATTCTACAGCTAGCCAAAAATATGAAGAGAATTTTTTGCTGCAGATTACCGGGACTAAATCTTTATTTACAGACCTGGTGAACAGAAAGGCCGATTCTATGGAAGTGGCGATCAGGGAATATCAGCGGAAATATAAACCCTCAGTTTATAGTTTCAAAGGAATTCCAAAACCTAAGTTTACTTATTATGTCGAAAAAGATTTTGCGAAACACGAGATGTCAGTATTTGATAAAATTGGTGCGAAGCATTTTAAATTCGTCGATGATAGAGAATTAGTTTGGAAACTGCATAACGTACGCCGGAATATTAAAGGATTTAATTGCCAAAAAGCTACAATTAATCTGTATGGCAGGGAATGGATCGCATGGTTTACCAACGAAATTCCCATTAATGATGAACCTTATAAATTCTATAACCTTCCGGGGCTCATTGTAGAAATTTCTGATAATAAAAACTATTATACTTTTCAGCTGATTAAACATTCGGATTCTGATAACCATTTTTATCAAACGCATCTACCTGATTACAGAACCAGAAAAATGGTCACTACAGATATGGTTTCGTTTTATAACGGTAAGATGTCGTATGAAGCCAGCACTGTAGAGCGTTTAAAGAACAGCATGTTGGGAGAAGCTCTTACGCAGGAACGTATTAGGCAAATTAGAAATAGACTTAAAAGTAATAATAATCCGTTAGAGAAGAAGCCTGAATAATTAGGCAAATGTAATTTCCCTTTCCGCAAGAAAGGGGATTTCTGTTTTTTTGATTAGCGAAAATATTGGTGTTACTGAATTAATTAAAAACAGTTCCGGCACATTTCTGGTAATGGGAAAACAGATAAAAGTGTGTAACAGTTAAAAGAACTTACCCAAGATTTTCAGGAGACGCTCCGTAAAGAAAACAATCTATGGAGACTGATAGCTTTAAATGATTCGCTATAGAAAGTAAATAGAAATGGAAAATACCGAAAACAAAGGATTCTTTGACCGTTTTTCCGACTGGGCAACTGCTGCAGCCGGTAGTCCGTCTGCTTTTTTAATCGCGCTGGGTTTAATTCTCATCTGGGCGGTAAGTGGGTCTTTCTTCAGGTTTTCTGAAACCTGGCAGCTCGTAATTAATACAGGAACAACGATTGTAACTTTTCTCATGGTTTTCCTGATCCAGAAAGCGCAGAATAAAGACTCTAAAGCTATCCAGATTAAACTCAATGAACTTATTGCCGCACACGAAAAAGCGAGTAACCGGATTGTTGATATAGAAGACCTTACGGAAAAAGAACTCGATAAACTTCACCGCTATTATCAGAAACTTTCGGATTTGGCCGAAGAAGATTCAGATATTCATCAGTCGCATTCCATTGATGCTGCAGAAGATAATCACGAGCATAAAATGCGTAACCAACAGATTCAGCGCCAGATTGAAGAAGAGGATAAATAAAAGTTTAAAAACTGCATAAAAAAATATTTATCACCAAAAGCGGAGAAAATTCTTTTGCTTTAATAATCAGTCACTTCGGGACTTCAGCTTTTGTTGAAGTTTTTTCTGTTTTTTGTCGAAATATTTTTAACTCGCTGTTTGTCAATTCAAAAAAACTTCATACATTTGCACTCTCAATTTAGGGAAGAAGTATGCCTATTTCAGAAATAGAAATCACTAAAACCTCGATTGGCAAACGTGAACTTAATATAATATATAAATAATGTCAGGTATTATTGGTAAAAAAATCGGGATGACTTCCCTGTTTGACGAAAACGGCAAAAACATGCCGTGTACTGTTATTCAGGCTGGTCCTTGCTCGGTTTTACAGGTCAGAACCGTAGAAAAAGATGGGTACAAAGCTGCTCAGCTTGGTTTCGATGACAAGAGTGAAAAGAACGTTGGTAAAGCGTTAGCCGGCCACTTCAAAAAGGCGGGTTCTGCTCCAAAAGCTAAATTGGTAGA
This sequence comes from Kaistella sp., assembly GCA_019104935.1. Lineage (GTDB taxonomy): Bacteria > Bacteroidota > Bacteroidia > Flavobacteriales > Weeksellaceae > Kaistella. The sequence continues at coordinate 348 of JAHRWY010000228.1, read as the reverse complement.
ATTCTACAACGAATTTGTAGACAATTTATCTGTAGGAGATGAAGTAAAAGTTAATCTGTTTGCGCAAGGCGAATATGTTGACGTAACAGGAACTTCAAAAGGTAAAGGTTTCCAGGGGGTTGTTAAAAGACACAACTTCGGTGGGGTAATGCAGGCAACTCATGGTCAGCACAACAGATTGAGAGCTCCAGGTTCCATCGGTGCAGGATCAGACCCGTCCAGAGTATTCAAAGGAATGCGAATGGCAGGTAGAATGGGTGGTAAGCAAGTTACCGTGCAAAACCTTCAAGTGTTAAAAGTAGATGAAGAACAAAATCTTTTAGTAGTAAAAGGTGCTGTTCCGGGAGC
>JAHRWY010000196.1:0-3085 GCA_019104935.1 Kaistella sp. | reverse complement strand
ATACCTGCTTTGAATACGTCTGCACCCTTTGTAAGTGCTAAACTTGCCATGTAACCGCCGTAGCTCCAGCCAAAAATTCCGATCCTGGATTTGTCGATATAACTTTGTTTTCCGAACCATTTTGCGGCTGCAATTTGGTCTTCGATTTCGTATTTTCCAAGATTCATATAGGTCGATTTCTTATACTTCGTGCCTTTGTAACCAGTTCCGCGACCGTCTACACAAACAACGATATAACCTTTCTGAACAAGGTGATTAAACCATAATCCGTTTCCTGCATCCCAGGAATTTGATACACTCTGCGATCCCGGACCGGAATACTGGAACATAAAGAGCGGATATTTTTTGCTTGGATCAAAATCTTTCGGTTTCAGCATCCAGGCATTCATCTGGTCGCCAGCTTCGTTCGGAACCGTGAAGAATTCTTTGGGAACCATATTATCTGCCTGAAGTTTCTGCAGCAGTTCGTTGTTGTTCTGAAGTTCTTTGATGGTTTTCCCGTTTCCGTCTTTTAAAACATAGGTGAAAGGTTTTGCCGCTGTGGAAGAAGTTTCGATAAAATAATTGTAATTTCCACTGAAACTTGCCCTGTTATTTCCTTCGGAATTAGAAATAAGTGTAGATTTTCCGTTCTGGATATTTACTTTAGAAACTACTTTATTAATGCTTCCTTTTTCGGTGGTTTGAATAAGAACTTCCTTGGTTTTTGGGTTATAACCATAATAATCAGTTACTTCCCAGTTTCCTTTGGTGATTTGTTTTTTCAGTTTTCCGTTTTGGTCGTACCAATAAAGGTGACGGTTTCCGTCTCTTTCAGAACCCCAGATAAATGAGTTGTCATCTAAAAATTCAAGCGTAACATTATCTGTATCCACCCATTTTTCATCGGTTTCTGTAAATAATTTCTGAACGTTTCCTGTCTTTGTATTTACTTTTAGAACATCAGAAGCGTTTTGAGTTCTACCTGAAGTAATCAGAATAATTTCATCTGCTTTCGCTGTTTTGTACACATTAGGGATGTAGTAATTTTTGAATGCCGATAAATTCAGCGGAGTCGTTTTTCCGGAATCCAAACGGAAAAGCTGTGCAGAAACGACAGAGTTTTTTTCGCCCGCTTTCGGATATTTAAAACGCATTTCTGAAGGGTAAAGCTGCTTGCCGTAAATCGGAATGTACATTTCCGGAACTTCGGTTTCATCGGACTTCACAAATACAATGGCATCAGAGTTTTTCGTCCATTCATAAAGTTTTGCGTGCCCGAATTCTTCTTCATAAACCCAGTCTGCAAGACCGTTCAGGATATGATTTTTCTTTCCGTCACTGGTAATCTGGGTGATTTTACCAGAATTTAAATCCTGATAAAATAAGTTATTTTCTGCAATAAAAGCCACTTTAGTTCCGTCCGGAGAAAAAGTTGGCTCCTGAACGAAGTTGCCATTATTCAGGTTGATTATTTTGCCTGATTTTAAATCTTTAACATCAAATTTTCCAAGAAATGAATGTCGGTAAATGGGTTCGCTTTCTTTGAGCAGTAAAATTTTAGATTCATCATCACTGAAAATGTAAGACTCAAATCTGCCGTCTACCACATTGCCCTCTTTTTGGGATGTTTTGTAAGAATATTTAGCGATTCCAGTTGGTTCGATAACCACATAATTTTCGCCGTTTTTCAGGGAAGCGATTCCTGAGATTCCTTTACCACGGTAATATCCGGAATAAATTTTGTCCAGCGTAATTTCCTGTGAGAAAACCATTACAGATGAAAGGACTGCGAGGGATAAAAAGATTTTTTTCATGAATAAAATTTGATAAGATTTCAAAGATAACAATTTTATTAAAAACGGTGTTAAAAGTTGAATTTTACACTGTCTTGGCAAAATTATTGGACTCGGATTATCAATTTAAAACACAGATCATGGAAACCTTCAATTCAGAAAAATTAAGCAGTTACCAAATAGATCATCAAAAATTGGTGACAGGTTTGCGACCTATACAGATGCCGAAAGTTACGCAGCAAAATTTGGCGGAAAGGTAGTGGAAATTGGTTTCAGAGACGGTAATGATAATCCTGAAATCACAAGTGATGGTAGACTTATCGAAAAAAAACTGTATTATTTTGTAGATGCAGGACCTGAATACAGATTTATTCACTCTTCAGATGCGGGATTCAGGCATTATGCGGATGAATTACAAAAGATAAAAGCCAAAATCGACCAACTGAGTCCGGAAGAAAAATATATTTCGAACGCGGAAATCGAAATTGCTGAAGACCCTATTATTGTTCTGAAAAACAATCATTTTGAATCCGTAACCTCCCGCGAACGGTCGAAATATCTGAAACACGCAAAAGTGTACGAAATCGCAGTGTTGCTGCCGTTATCCTAAAAATTCAAATAAAATTAGTTATAACCCATTGTTATTTAATGCGTTATTTATTTGTTTTTTCATCAGTTTTGGTTTGAAAACCAATAGATTTACGTGGAGTTTCTACAACCTTATAAGACTCAAGTTCAGTTTTTAAGGCAGCGATTCTTTTAGGGAAATCATCATAATTATTCACTGAAACATCTTCAATAAACTGTGCAACCTGATTTAAATATTCTTCTGTAAGTTTTGCTGATGCGTCGCGCCTGGCTGCGTTCAGCAGTTTACTGTCGATCTTTATATTTTCAGAATTATCTTTTAAGTACTGATTTCTGATTCGTTTTTTTAAACTTTGCGTAAAATCTACAATCATTGTATTCGAAAAAACTTTCATTTTTGACGAAATCTCTTCCCAGAACGGGAGATGATCTGCATTGTTTGCAATTAATATTTTCATCAGAAGCGCATCTTTAGCAAGATTTTCGGTCATAAAATATAAAATCATTTCCGAGCGTTCGCGGGCATTTGGTGGAAAAACAGGAATCACCACATCGAATCTGCCTGGAGCAAGAATGTCTTTGTCTATATCAGCAACAGAATTGGCGGAACCTACCATCAGTAAATCCTCTTTTTCGAACATGCTAATATAATTCAGAACAATTTCTTTAGTTTCTTCGTCGCAAGATAAAACCGTTTTTTTCTCACTTCTTTTACGCATAAT
>JAHRWY010000118.1:0-4753 GCA_019104935.1 Kaistella sp. | reverse complement strand
CCTGTGGAAGAAATCAATCCGATAAAAACTTTCTATGCTGCGGTGGCAAGAAAAGACGCTAAGAATTTCCCTTCAAACGGTTTCCAGAAAGAAAACGCGCTGACAAGAGAACAGGCGCTGCGCGGAATGACGATCTGGGCTGCAAAAGCTGCTTTTCAGGAAAAAGAAATAGGAAGTCTTGAAGTAGGAAAATCTGCGGATTTCGTGGTGCTCAATCAGGATTTAATGGCTGTTGAAGAAGGAAAAATTCTTGATACAAAAGTGAATGCAACGTACTCCAACGGAAAAAAAGTTCATTAACCGTTGAAGAAAATTGTCTACATCGAGCTCGATACTCACGCTGAAATTGCAAGGAATTTTATGGATCTCATGCAGGATTCCAACGATTTTTCTGTGGATTATTATTTCAGTAAAAAAATTTCAAAGCAAATCGGGCAAACGGCTGACAATATATTTGTGGCGGAGAGTTCTGATATTTTCAATCTTCTGAAAGAAAAGAATTATGATTTGGTGATTATCGGGACTGTTCACCGGTATTTCGATGTGTTTTTAAAAATTTCAAATAAGTTCAATACCTCTGTAATCGTTCATAATCTGAGTTTCACGAAGATTTCCAGGTTTCAACTTCTGAAAAATATCTTTAAAAAAGATTTTAAATACCGTTTAAAACTTTTATTGAAAGAAGATTTGCTTTCTGCACCGAAAGTGTTTGGAACAGCCAGAAATTTTTTGGTTCTGGATGAATCTTTACTCAAGGTAAACCTACATTCTAAATTCAAATTTCTTCCGGTTTTCTTTTTGAATGAATACGAAAATAACAGAACATCAATTGTTACGGTTGTAATTCCTGGAGCGGTTTCTCAGGCGCGCCGCAATTATCGTCACCTTCTGGAACGTATAAAAACCTTCAGCAGAAAAACGCAGTTTCAGTTTGTTTTTTTAGGTAAAGCTGCAGGAAAGGAACTTCAGTGGTTAAAGGATTTTGAAAAAGATAGAATTCAGAATATTTTCTTCAAATATTTCACAGAAAAAGTTCGTCAACCTGTGTTTGATGAATGGATGCGCAAAGCCGATATTTTATGGTGTCCGCTTCAGAAAGAAACTGAATTTTTCAGTCAGAAAGAATTCTACGGAATCACCAAGATGAGCGGCAACGTGGGCGACGCCATTAAATATGGAAAAACAGCCATTTTTCCTGTCGATTATCCGGATTCATATCCTTTTATTATTCCTGAAAAAGAAAATGTTGAAAACCAGATTGACACCTGCCAAAATGGGATAGATTATGATTTTCAGGAACATTTCGCGAAGGTCACCGTTTTAAAATCATTAGAAAAAACGCTGACAGAGCTTCTTTAAAACTTGAAAAGACTTTTCAGGAAATTTCGGTTGATGTATTCTTCCAGCGGGAAGATTTTCAGGAAATAATTGCCGACGAAAAACATGAATAATACGATTCCGGGTTTATAAAACAGATTTACAAAACTGCTTTTAAATTCCGGAAGAATTACCGCTACTGTAATTCCTAAAGTCCCGATGATCAGAGCATAAATCATTTCAATCGTCAGTGGGAAAACTCCAAATTTAATGTAATTGAAAACGATCTTCGCAATATTGAAAAGGGTAAGTGAAATGGCTGTCGCAATCGCCACTCCGAACAGTTCAAGATTGGTATTGTTGAGGAAATAAAGGTTCAGTGTTACCGTAGTTACCGCTAAGAAAAGCATCACTACAATATTGAAGCGGTAATATTTGGAAAGTGAAATAATATGGCCGTTAAACCCAGTCGCTAAGTCGAAAAGCATGGCAAATCCCAATACCCAGATCACCGGTTCCGATTGCCGTAAAAGTTCGCCGTTTTTAATGAAATGAGTGAGATACGGGAAACCAACCAAAACGCAGGAAAGCAGTACAAACCCTAAGAAAAAGAGCACAAGGGAAGATTTTTTATGCAGCCTGTCGAGTTCTTCAAACTCATTTGCGGCGAGATGTTTGTTGATAATCGGCGCCGAGATGCTGTACAATCCCATGGCCGGAACCGTAATGAGCGAAATGATAGAGTAGAGCGTGTTGTAAACGCCGTTCGGCTCGAAACCAAGAAATTCACCGATCATCACACTGTCGATTCTTACAGCGACGAAGTTCCCGATATTTCCGAGGAAACCGTAGAAACTGTAATTCAGCACTTCTTTCCATAGATTGTCTTTTTTAATATAATCTGTGGAAAAATCGGGCTTTAATTTTTCGAGGCGGTTCGTGTAATACACATAGCCGAAAAGCCCTAAAACAAACATGAAGATAAAAAACAGGTACGCTGCTTTTTCGGGGAATCCCAGGAAAAAGAAAATACAGAAGGCACCGAGATTGGCAAGCTTTGGCAGAAGGTTTTCAAAAACATTCGGAATGGCAATCCTCTTAAAGTTTGATAAATATTTATTAAAAACGGCACTGAATGCCAGCACGAGAATCAGCGGCAAAATCAGGCGCTTCATCTGCCACATTTCAGTATCCTGAAGTTTTGGAAAAATAAAATTTACCGCAAAATAACCGATGAGGAAAATGATGAAATTCAGCAGAATTCCCACTAAAGACAACGACAGAAAATTCTGGTGTTTACCGTCTTCGCGGCTTTGGGTGTAGAATTTTACATTTGAAAAAGAAAGTCCGAAAACCACAACCGGAAGAAGCATTTCTGCTGTAGGAAGCACGTAACGGAGTTTTCCGTAAAATTCCATATCGTGCGGAAATACGAAAATTGCCGAAAACGTTCCGAGTAAAAAACCCAGATACCCAATAATCGAATATTTAAACCCCTGTCTTGCTACAACACTCATCCGTGGGTGTTTTTTAGAGGTTTCGGAATAAATATGAGGTTGTTGATGTACGCCTCTTTGCTGCCCACACTGTTTCCGGAAAGTCCGGCAATAATATTTTCAGTAAGTTTTTCGAGCTCGAATGTGGTGCGGTTCAGGAAAAAAGCCCCGTAACCCCAATGCTCAATTTCACTGATCAATTGCTGAAGCGGTTCCGCATGATGGCGCTGTTCCATTTCTACCATTAAAGTTGGGCGGAAATCTTCAATCACTTTTTTTGCGCCGCGCAGGGTGTTCATTTCGTTCCCTTCCACATCAATTTTAATGAAATCGATTTTTTTAAGGTTTTCAAGGCCTGCCCAATCATCGAGTTTTATCACTTTCACCTGCTGCAGAAAATGTTTCGATTCTTCATTTTCGCGGTAATCGAGTTTCAGTGTTCCCCGTGAAGTGTAGGTTTTTCCCTTGATGACCGGAATTTTAAACTCTGCAGTTTCATTTCGGTCGGAAAGCGCCAGTGGATAAACATGAACCTGTGGGAAAATTCTTTTAAGACGCATGTAAAGTTTTTTGTTCGGTTCAAAGGCGTAAATATTCTGTGGCGAAAGTTTTTGCTCAAGCTGATAAATGAAACTTCCTACGTTAGCACCAATGTCGATCATTACCGCATTTTTTGGTAAAAAATCTTTAATCCAGATCAGTTCCGGTTCGATATTGCGTGCGGAATAATTTACTTTAGAAATATTTTTTAAGTGTTTAAAATATCTTTCCTTGTAAAAAGCCGGCGCAAAAAACTGTAATTTTTCAGTAATTCGGTGGTATAAAGACATACGTTTTTTCGATTGCAGCAAACAAAGATAGTAAATTATGTTAAATAAATGTTAAAACAAAGTTTGAAGATGAAATTATTTCCTCTAAAAACTGCTTTTCATTACCTTTAGCCTTCGAACAGTTTTTTTATGAAAAAGATATTTCTCCTCGCCGGATTTGCGCTTCTTACATCGTGTGCAACAGTGCAAAACTCCAATAAACAGCCGTTCTCCTGGGAGGGCGCCAATATGTATTTTCTGTTGACCGACCGCTTCAAGAATGGTGACCAAACCAATGATTTAAACTTCGGAAGAACTGAAAAAGCAGCAGTTTTAAGGGGTTTTGAAGGAGGCGATCTCCGCGGAATCATTCAGAAAATAGATGACAATTATTTTTCAGATTTGGGAATCAATGCGATTTGGATGACGCCGATTGTGGAACAAATCCACGGAGCCACTGACGAGGGAACCGGCAATACTTACGGATTCCACGGCTACTGGACGAAAGACTGGACGGCGCTGGATCCCAATTTCGGTACAAAAGAAGATTTAAAAGAACTCATAGAAAAAGCCCACGCTAAGGGAATCCGCGTTGTTTTGGATGCGGTGATCAATCACACCGGTCCGGTAACGCCAATTGATTCGGTTTACCCGAATTCCTGGGTCCGCACTTCCCCGCAATGTACTTATAACAGCTACCAAAATACCACAGCCTGTACTTTGGTTGCCAATCTTCCGGATGTTCTTACGGAATCGGATGCTGAAGCACAGCTGCCACAAATGTTGGTAGAAAAATGGAAAAAAGAAGGCAGATACGACGCGGAGATGAAATCGCTCAACGATTTTTTTGCGAGAACAGGTTATCCGAAAGCTCCCAAATATTACATTATGAAATGGCTCGCAGATTATGTGGAAACTTTCGGAATCGATGGTTATCGTGTTGATACAGTGAAGCATACGAATGAGGATGTATGGAAAGACTTTCAGCAAGTTTGTCAGGAAGCCTTCGATATCTATAAAAGTAATAATCCTTCGAAAGTTCTTGATAATAACCTGTTTTTCACCGTTGGTGAGGTTTACGGTTACGGAATTTCCCAGAAACAGCATTACGATTTTGGTGATAAAAAAGTA
>JAHRWY010000284.1:0-13165 GCA_019104935.1 Kaistella sp. | reverse complement strand
CCCGATTCCTGCGATAGCTTATTCGCAACCAATATGTCATCCAGAGCTTTTTCATAAAACTCCTCGGACATATTTATATTGCCATGATTGAGGTAAGCATCGATGACTATTTTTTTTATCTGAGATTTTTTGGCCGTTGTTAAGGCGCTGTCCGCAAATCGCAAATTATTTGGATATGGACTATTTACACTTGCATAACGATAAGCATAGAATAGCGCTTCATTGTTTTGTTCTTTTTTGGATTTGGAAATATAGAAATTGATAAGTTCCCACATTTGTGCAGGATTACCACTGTTTTCATCGATCCTTTTTTCAATTTCTTCGTTGCTCAAATTGGATTTTGAGATATTTTGCGCAGAAAAATGCGAAAAAATAAATGCGGTAAAAAGAAAAATAAATGCGAAGATGTTTTTCAGCTGCATGAAACCTTACTAAGTGATTAATAGTGATATATGTTTATTACTGAACGAATTTTTTACAATAATACTGTAATTTTTTTAAAATCACAGCAGGAATTTTATAATATACCTGCTGTTTTTTATAAACTAACGGTTTAGAAACTTGCTTTATAATCTCTTTCGTCGATACATTTGTAAAAATTAAACGAATGAAAAAATTAGCTTTTATATCCGCAGTTGTATTTACTGCCATTTCATTACACTCGTGCAGACAGGCAGACGATGTTTTCTCACAGGAAGAAATCGAAACCTTAAAGAAAGTACAGGATTCTTCAAATAACTCATTTAACAAAACTAATGATAATCCTGTAAAAGAAGAGCCAAATAATCCAGAAGCTTCATTAGTTGACGGAGAAATTGCTCCACCACCAAAAAAGTAACCCCCTAAACTAAATATTTTTTTTTCATCATTTGTGTTTGGTTCTTCCGCAATTGCGCGGAAGAATCTTTTTTATCTATAGGCAAAGAAATAAAAAAGCCTCAGTTTGCTCTTCTTCCGAAGTTTCTTTATTTTCGTACCTTTGTAAAATACCCCTTTATTTATGGAAGCGACCTATATAGAAACCCAACAGATTTCTTTTCAGGACTTTAAAAACCAGATTTTAGAAGATTATAAACTCGGCAGAATTTCGCGCGAAATGTCTTATTTAGGAAGGCGCGAGGTTTTAACCGGCAAGGCCAAATTCGGTATTTTTGGTGACGGTAAAGAGCTTCCGCAGCTGGCGATGGCTAAAGTCTTCAGAAACGGAGATTTCCGCTCAGGTTACTACCGCGACCAGACTTTTGCTATGGCCATTGATGCGGTAAGCGTTGAAAGTTTTTTCGCCCAGCTTTATGCAGATACCAGTATCGAACGCGAGCCGGCTTCAGCAGGACGCCAGATGAACGGTCACTACGCCACCAGAAGTTTAAACGAAGATGGCAGCTGGAAGAATTTAATGCAGCAAAAAAACATCTCTTCAGATATTTCGCCTACTGCAGGTCAAATGCCAAGACTTTTAGGTTTAGCAATGGCTTCCAAGGTGTATAAGTCAGTAAAATTTGAAGGATCCGAAAAGTTTTCCAACGAAGGAAATGAAGTTGCTTTCGGAACCATTGGTGATGCTTCTACTGCAGAAGGTCACTTCTGGGAAACACTCAATGCAGCCTGTGCACTTCAGGTTCCGATGATTGTTTCTATTTGGGACGACGGCTACGGAATTTCGGTGCCAACACAGAATCAGCGTGCTAAAGCAGATATCGCTGAAATGCTTTCAGGTTTCCAGAGAACTGAAGGACAGCATCAGGGCTGCGAAATCATTCAGGTGAAAGCCTGGGATTACCCGTCGCTTCTGGATGCCTATGCACGGGCAGAGCATTTCGCCAGAACGGAAAGTGTTCCGGTGGTGGTGCATGTGGTGGAAGTAACACAGCCTCAGGGACACTCCACATCAGGATCGCACGAACGATATAAAAATGAAGACCGTCTGAAGTGGGAAGGGGAATTCGACGGGTTAACTAAATTCAGAGAATGGATTCTTAATTATTCCATTGAAATTGAAGGTAAAGAAGAACAGTTGGCAACCGCTGAAGAACTTGATCTTATTAACGAAGAAGCCAAAAGGATTGTAAAGGCTGGTCAGAAAAAAGCCTGGGACAATTACCAGAAACCGATTTTAGATTTAAAAGAAGAGGTGCTTCAACTGGTTCGTCAGTTAGAATCCCAAAATATTGAGATCTCTGCCGAACTTGAAAAATTCGGCAAAATAATTTCGGTAGCGAAGAGAGATATTTTCCATTTGGTTAGAAAATCACTTTTACTCACCAGAGGCAGCCAGTCTGCTGAAAGAGATTCGCTTCAGCAGAAATATCATGAAATCTTTGCGGTTGAAAAAGATAATTATTCTTCGCATTTATATTCACAGTCCGAATGGAAATCAACGAATGTAAAAGAAATTCCGCCGGTTTTTTCTGAATCTTCAGAAACAGTGGACGGCAGGGTAGTCGTAAGAAACAATTTCGATAAAATATTCTCAAAATATCCTGAAACCTTAATATTTGGTGAAGATGCAGGAAATATCGGCGATGTAAACCAGGGCCTGGAAGGACTTCAGGAAAAATATGGCGAACTTCGCGTAGCCGATACCGGAATCCGTGAAGCTACCATTCTCGGTCAGGGAATTGGGATGGCCATGCGCGGTTTAAGACCGATTGCAGAAATCCAGTATCTGGACTATATTCTGTACTGTCTCCAGGGGATGAGCGATGATCTTGCTACGGTTCAGTACCGTACGAAAGGCGGACAGAAAGCGCCGGTGATCATCAGAACCCGTGGTCACAGACTCGAGGGTGTTTGGCATTCGGGATCACCGATGGCAGGAATCATCAATCTTTCAAAAGGTATTCTGGTGCTCGTTCCAAGAAATTTAACCAAAGCCGCAGGATTTTATAATACCATGCTGCAGAGCGACGAGCCGGCTGTGATTGTAGAATGTCTGAACGGTTACCGACTTAAAGAAAAACAGCCTGATAACTTAGGAGAATTCACTGTTCCTGTCGGAAAAATCGAAGTCACTAAAGAAGGTAAAGATGTTACTTTAGTAACCTACGGATCAACCTGGAGAATCGTGATGGAAGCCGCTGAAGAACTCGGAAAAATTGGTATTTCTGCCGAAGTGATCGATGTTCAGTCTTTAATTCCTTTCGATTTAAGCCACGAAATAGCGGAAAGTGTGAAGAAAACCAACCGTTTGGTCGTAATTGATGAAGATGTGGAAGGCGGAACTTCAGCATTTATTATGCAGCAAATCCTCGAAAAACAAAAGGCTTTCAGATATCTCGATTCAGATCCGGTTACCATTTGTGCAGAAAATCACCGTCCGGCCTATGCGAGTGACGGCGATTATTTCAGTAAGCCAAGTGCCGATGACATGGTTGAAAAGATTTATGCCATGTTCAATGAGATTAATCCGGCTAAATTTCCTAAGATTTAATCTTTAAAACTTTGAATATAGAAAGCAAACTTCGGTTTGCTTTTTTTGTGCATTATTCTTGCATGCTTTCGTAAAAATTAAATTTTATGAAAAAGATATTTGTAATGTTTTTTGCTGCCGCGACAGCGATTTCATGCGGTAAAACAGAAACTAAAACGCAAGATCACTCGTTAGAGCAACATCAGCAAAGTAAACCTAAGAACGAAATGGTAGCGCTAATGGAGGTGATGATGGAGGAGATGCACAGTGGTAAACCCACGGGAAATAATGATGCAGATTTTGCTAAAATGATGATAGAACATCACGATGGCGCCGTAGAAATGTCGGAACTGCTTCTGGAAAAAGGGAAGAATGAAGAATTAAAAAACTTTGCACGCAAGGTCATCGAGGCTCAAAACAAAGAGGTGCAGCTGATGAAGAAATTTGAAGACCGCAAGGAAGCATCTCCGGACAGCAAAGAATTTGTTCAGGAACTTAACCGGTCGATGGCAGCCATGATGGATAAAAACATTCAGATTCATAACAATATCGATAAAGATTACGCCCAGCAAATGATTCCGCATCATCAGAGCGCCGTAGATATGGCAAAGGTTTACCTTAAATACGGTAAAGAAAAAGAACTCCTTCAGCTTTGTAAGGATATTGTAAAAACCCAAAACACGGAAATCGCCGAGTTAAAAGAATGGCTGGCTAAAAACTGATGCATCTTCAATAATCGAAATTGTGTGCGGTAAGGACCTGAAACACTCAGAATTTTTACGTAAATTCGCACTAAATTTTTTAGCACATGAACTACGATATTATTGTCATCGGAAGTGGTCCCGGTGGATATGTAACGGCCATCAGAGCTGCACAGTTAGGTTTTAAAACCGCCATTATCGAAAAGGAAAATTTAGGCGGCATCTGCCTTAACTGGGGTTGTATCCCGACCAAAGCGCTCCTGAAATCGGCACACGTTTTCAATTATTTGAAACATGCTGAAGAGTATGGCTTAAATAAGGTTGAAAATCCGGGATTCGATTTTTCTAAAGTAATCCAGCGAAGCAGAGGCGTAGCGACCAAAATGAGCGGCGGAATTTCTTTTCTGATGAAGAAAAACAAAATCGATGTCATTATGGGAACCGCTAAAGTTCAGAAAGGCAAAAAAATTGCTGTAACCGATAAAGACGGAAAAACTACTGAATATTCCGGTGAACATATCATCATTGCGACCGGCGCAAGGTCACGAGAACTTCCTAACCTTCCGCAGGATGGGGTGAAAGTAATCGGATACCGCCAGGCGCTGAACCTTCCTTCACAGCCAAAATCTATGATTGTAGTAGGATCAGGTGCAATCGGGGTTGAGTTTGCAGATTTCTACAATTCAATGGGGACAAAAGTTACTGTTGTTGAATTCATGCCGAACATTGTTCCGGTAGAAGATGAAGAAATTTCAAAACACCTGGAAAAATCCCTGAAAAAATCAGGAATTGATATCATGACCAACGCTTCTGTGGAAAGTGTTGATACCAGCGGCACAGGCGTAAAAGCTAATGTGAAAACTGCGAACGGAAACATTACGCTTGAAGCTGATATTTTACTTTCTGCTGTAGGAATTTCTGCAAATATTGAAGGACAGGGATTTGAAGAAGTAGGAATCCAGACTGACAAAGGACGTGTATTGGTAAACGAGTGGTACGAAACTTCGGTTCCGGGATATTACGCAATTGGCGATATTCTTCCGACCCAGGCTTTGGCACACGTAGCTTCTGCAGAAGGAATTACCTGTGTGGAGAAAATCAAGGGACTTCACGTAGAGAAAATCGATTACGGCAATATTCCGGGATGTACGTACTGCAGTCCGGAAGTAGCTTCTGTAGGTCTTACCGAAAAGCAGGCTAAGGAAAAAGGTTACGAAATTAAAGTGGGTAAATTCCCGCTTTCTGCCAGTGGAAAAGCCACAGCGAACGGAAATACCGATGGTTTCATCAAAGTGATATTCGATGCAAAATACGGCGAATGGCTTGGCTGTCATATGATTGGTGAAGGCGTTACCGATATGATTGCAGAAGCAGTAGTTGCAAGAAAACTTGAAACTACCGGCCACGAAATCATTAAATCAATTCACCCGCACCCAACCGTTTCAGAAGCGATCATGGAAGCTGCGGCGGCGGCTTACGGTGAAGTGATTCATATCTAAAAATTACAACACAACTTGTATAAAACCACAGATTTTCTGTGGTTTTTTTGTTTGCAAAAATTCATATCTTAACAAAAAATTAATCACATGAATTATAAGTACATTTTACCGGTTTTTCTTTTTTCGGGAACGGTGCTGTTTTCGCAGGCAACTTCCCAAACCATCGTGCCGAATGAAAACCTAATTGTAGAAAATATTCCCGCTATTCCGAAAAGTCTCAGCGAGAAAATCAAGAAATATTCAGAAAGCCGGAGCGCAAATTTCACCGCTATTCATCCCAACGGAAAAGAACTGATTATGGTGACCCGATTTGCATCAACCAACCAGCTTCACCAGATTTCCCAGCCTATGGGAAACCGAAAACAGCTTACTTTTTTTGACGAACCGGTGAATTCTGCTGATTACGAACCTGTAAAAGGCGAGTATCTGGTTTATTCCAAAGACATTGGCGGAAATGAATTCGGGCAGCTTTTCAGATTAGATTTAAAAACAATGCAATCTACACTGCTTACCGATGGCGGAAGATCACAGAACGGCGGCATGGTCTGGAAGAAAGACGGCAGCGGATTTTATTTCACTTCCACCAAAAGAAACGGTGGCGACCGTGATATCTATTTTATGAATCCGCTGAAACCGGAAGATACAAAACCTGTACTGCAACTGAAAGGCGGTGGCTGGCGCATCAGCGATATTTCCGATGACGGTAAGAAACTTCTCGTCGGCGAGTATGTTTCCGCAAACGAATCGTATCTCTATCTTTTCAATACAGAAACCCAAAAACTGGAGGCCATTACCGACAGAAATGAAAAACAGATCGTTCAGGGAAATGCCAGATTCAGTAAAAATGCCGACGAAATCTGGTATGTAACCGATCGTGGTAATGAGTTTAACCGTTTAGCTTCTTTAAATCTGAAAACCAAAAAAATCAGTTACTTCACGACTGATATTCCGTGGGAAGTTTCCGGTTATACGCTTTCTAAAGATAAATCGAAAATTGCTTTCGAAACCAATGAAAGCGGACTCAATAAAATGTACCTTATGGATGCCAATTCCAAGAAATATTCAGAAATAAAAGGGCTTCCTGTAGGTCTTGTGAATAATTTTGAATTTACGAATGATGGCAAATCCCTGTTTTTTTCACAGTCTACCTACGATTCTTCTGCAGATATCTACAGACTGGATCTCGCTACCAATAAAATCGAAAGATGGACCGACAGCGAACAGGGAGAAATGCAGAAAACCGACATGTCTGCACCAAAACTTATTGAATGGAAGAGTTTCGACGGGATGAAAATTACCGGTTTTTATTATCCGGTTTCAAAGAAATTTACAGGTAAAAGACCTGTTCTGATCAACATTCACGGTGGTCCGGAAGGGCAGTCGATGGCTTCATCTTTGGGTTCCGGCAATTATTACACGAATGAAATGGGTGTTGCTCTGATTTATCCCAATGTGCGAGGTTCTTCAGGTTTTGGTAAAACATATATCGCCAGCGACAACGGATTCAACAGAATGAATTCGGTGAAAGATATCGGCGCTCTGCTCGACTGGATTGCGAAACAGCCTGAACTCGACAAAGACCGTATCATGATCATGGGCGGCAGTTACGGCGGATTTATGACACTGGCTACCGCCTATGAGTATGCCGATAAAATCAGATGTTCGGTGGATATTGTTGGAATTTCCGACTTTAATACTTTTCTTAAAAATACCGAGGAATACCGCCGCGACCTGAGAAGAGTAGAGTACGGCGACGAACGCGATCCTAAAATGAGTGCTTTTTTCACGAAAATTGCACCACTGAATAATACCGACAAAATTAAAAAACCCATGTTCATCATTCAGGGGACCAACGATCCCCGCGTTCCGGTAACCGAAGCGACGCAGATGCGCGACAAACTGAAAGCCCAGGGAAACACGGTATGGTATCTCGAAGCAAAAAATGAAGGTCACGGTTTCCGCAAGAAAGAAAATGTCGATTTCCAGAGACTCGCGGTGATCCGTTTTATGGAAGAATATCTTTTAAAATAAACCAAGTGTAAGAAAGCCATTCCCGCGAATGGCTTTTTATTTTAATTTGTACGGAGAATTTCGTGAATGTTTTTCTATTTTTGACTGTCAAAATTTGTTAGATGTATAATTTAGGTTTAGCCCTTTGTGGCGGCGGTTCCAAAGGGATCGCCCATGCCGGAGTCATTAAATTTCTTGGTGAAAAGAATATCGTGCCGGATGTTCTTGCCGGTACCAGTGCCGGAGCCATAGTGGCAACCATGTATGCCGCAGGAAAAACACCTGAAGAGATTGTTGCCTTTTTTAAATCGGTTTACTTTTTCAAATGGAATCATTTCGCATTCCGCAAACCGGGAGGATTCATTCAGTCTGATGTTTTTGCGAAATACCTGAAGCCTATCTTCGAAGACCGCAAACTCGAAGATCTTGAAAAAAAGGTTTTTGTAACCGCAACCAACATCATTACCGGAAAACTTGAAGTTTTTGGCGGTGATGTAAATGTGGTGGATGCCGTAATTGCCTCCTGTGCGGTGCCCATGGTGGCAACGCCTTACAGAATTGGGAATCACCTGTACAGCGACGGCGGAATTTTAAATAATTTCCCGGTAGACGTGCTGAAATATGTAAGCAGAAAAAATATTGGCGTGTATTTCTCCCAGCAGAAATCCATTGAAGAAAGCAGTCTGAAAAATCTTTTTAATATTACTGCCAGGGCCTACGATATTATGACGACGCAGGCCGAGCTTGGCAAGATTACTTATTGCGACTGGCTGATTAATCCGGCAGACCTTCAGAAATATAATATGTTCGAAACTAAAATAACCAGAATGAACGAGATTTTCGCCATTGGATACAAAACTGCAGCTGAAAGTTACGAACTAAACAAAAATGTACTGGGGATAAATTAAGAGCCCGATAATTACCGAAACAAACGCTAAAAGTAATACCGCGCCCGCCGCAATATCTTTAATCAAACCAATCCGCTCACTAAATTCGGGGTGTACAAAATCGCAGATTTTTTCGATTGCTGTATTCAGCATTTCAACACTTAAAACTGCAAAACAAACCAAAAGGATAATAGCAGCGTGTTCCGGTGAAAGTTTCAGATAAACGATTAGAAAAATGTTGATCAGCAGTGCCAAAACTTCGAGCTGAAAATTTCTTTCAGACCTGAGCATACGGATGATACCGTTGACGGAATTTAAAACACTGATGTGAAATGCGGGTTTTCTCATGGTTAACGAACGCCGGTTTTAAATAAAAGTCCGCTCATGAACACAGCAGAACCATTTGAATAAAATGTTTAATACACGGCTGTACTTCATCAAATTAAATCTTTTTACTTTATAATCAGTTTATTGTTTCATATCGTACATTACCAGTGCTGTAACCAGTTTGGGCTCGATATAGGTGCATTTTGGAGGCATCTTAATGTTTTTATCCGATACTTTCAGAAGATCATTAAAACTTATCGGATAAATTCCGAAACCGACTTTAAACTCTCCGGAATCTACTTTTTCCTTGATCTGATTAATCCCTTCAAGCCCGGAATTTCCTTTAATATAGGTGATTTTATCGGTGGTTTTCGGATCTTCAATACCAAGAATATCCTTGAAGATAAACTCTTCCAGAAGAAAATGATCCAGGTCATTCAATTCGCTCTGCTTTTTCCGCAGATCGTGTTTTACGTGAAGCGAATAGAATTTGCCTCCCAAATACATCGAGATATGGAATTTTTGTGAAGGATAGTAAGGTGTGTCTCCTTTTTCATGAATCAGAAAGTTTTCTTCAATTTTTGAAAGAAATTCTGTTTCCGAAAGTCCGTTTAAATCATTTAAAATCCTGTTATAATCATGGATTTTAATCGACTGGTTCGAAACGATAAAACTGAAAACGTAATTGTAATGTTCGGTACCTGTGTGTTTTTTGTTTTTCTTCTTCTTGTTGGCCGCATTCAGCGCGGCAGAGCCAATCCTGTGGTGTCCGTCTGCTATATAAAAAGAATCAATCTTCTCCAGAACTTCTTTAAACTGAAGCATTTTTAGGCGGTTATCGATACGCCAAACTTTATGTCGCACTCCATTATCATCCACATAATTGAGCACAGGAACATTTTTTTCCTCATGATTCATCAGCAGCTCTACCTTAGGATTTGCCATATAGGTAAGCAACACAGGTTCAGCCTGAATGTTTACTTTTTCCAGATAGTAGGCAAGTTTTTCTTTTTTGTGTGTGAGGGTAGATTCGTGCTTTTTAATCCTTCCGTTCCGGAAATCATCAACACTCACCAATCCCAGCAGTCCGCGGAAAACAGATTTATTGGGCAGAAACTGTTCATAAAGATAATACGATGAGCTATCCTGAACGAGTTTTTTATCATCGAGAAGTTCTTCGAAATTGGTGCGTATTTTCCTTAGATTTCTGTCGATATCCTTAGATTTACTCACCACATAAGGTTTAATCATCTGAATATAAGATGAATCCTGCTGTGCTTTTTTAGTGATTTCTTCCTGCGAAAAATTGTCTAAAGGATGGGTTGGGAAAATATCAACGTAATCTTCACTCGGTCTTATTCCCCGGAATGGTTTAAAAATAGGCATCGTATCTCTATAGTTTATTTTTAATGTCAATAATTTGAGCGGCAAGTTCTGCTCCGATTTTTTCCTGTGCATCCATGGTATTTCCGCCTAAATGCGGCGACAGCGAAAGATTGGGATTCATAAGAAGCGGGAGTTCCGGGGTTGGCTCATTCTCAAAAACATCCAGTGCGGCACCGGCAATTTTTCCGGAATCGATGAACTGGAGTAGGGTAACTTCATTTAAAACTCCGCCACGTGCTGTGTTTACTATGAAAACTCCGTCTTTCATCATTTCAAACTGTGGTGTATCAATAATATATCCGTCGGATTTTGGGGTGTTGATGCTCAGAAAATCAGCCTCTTTAAAAAAATCTTCCTGGTTGGTGGTGGACGTGATTTCAAAATTTAAAGTCTGCCCGTCGAAGAAATCCAGGAACAGGGTTTCCGTACGCGGTTTTCTGGTAAGGACTTTCACTTTCATCCCCAACGAAATTCCCATTTTCACTACTTCCTGTCCAATTCCACCAAAACCGATCACTCCTAATGTTTTTCCTTCAAGTTCCACCGCGGACGAGAATGATTTCTTCAGCGCTTTAAAGTGCGTTTCGCCTTCCAGCGGCATCAAACGGTTGGATTCGTGAAGGAATCTTGCCAGCGAAAAAAAGTGGGCAAAAACCATTTCTGCGACTGACCGGGATGAAGCTTTTGGAGTATTGATGATATAAAGGCCTTTGTCAATGGCATATTCGGCGTCGATATTATCCATTCCCACGCCGCCACGTCCTACAATTTTCAGGCCGGGGCAGGCATCAATTAAATCTTCGCGCACTTTTGTTGCGCTTCGAACCAATAGGACATCAATATGATTTTCGTTAATAAAATTGATGAGATGTTCCTGGGAAACCCGGGTTTCTACCAATTCGATTCCGGCTTCTGCTAAAGCATTTTTACCTGATTCTGAAATACCGTCGTTGGCTAAAACTTTCATAAATGTTGGATCAAATTAACTAAGTAAAATACAAAGTGTGTTTGTGTAATTATTTTAAACTTTTCATCACATCAACCAAAACCTGAACGCTTTCGATCGGCAGTGCATTGTAAAGACTGGCTCTGTAACCGCCTAAACTCCTGTGCCCATTCAATCCGCTGATTCCTGCAGCTTTCCAGGCAGCATCGAACTCATCTTTTTTAGATTCGTCCAACAGCTGGAAAGATACGTTCATTAGGGAACGGTCTTCTTTCTGGCAGAAGGTTTCAAATAAAGGATTGCTGTCGATTTCTTCGTAAAGGAGTTTTGCTTTGGCTTCGTTTCTGGCTTCAGCAGCGGCAATACCGCCATTTTTTTCCAGATTCTGTAAGGTGAGCAGGGTAGCGTACACCGGAAAAACGGGTGGTGTATTATACATGGATTCTTTGTCGATATGACTCTGGTAGTTCAGGATCGACGGAATAGTTCTTCCGGTATGACCCAAAATACTTTTTTTAACCACCACAAGCGTTACGCCCGCAGGACCCATATTTTTCTGCGCTCCGGCATAAATCAAGTCAAACTGTGAATAGTCGATCACACGGGAAAAAATATCTGAACTCATATCACAAACCATAAGCGTATCAACCTTTGGGAACGATTTCATCTGCGTTCCGTAAATGGTATTGTTGGAGGTGCAGTGGAAATAATCATATTCGCTGCCTACATTATAATCTTTCGGGATAAAGGAGTATTTCTGTTCTTTCGAAGAACCTACCACATCTACCGTTCCGAAATTTTTCGCCTCTTTAATTGCGCCTGCAGCCCAGGTTCCGGTATCCAGATAAGCAGCTTTTCCGTTTTCAGCTTTCATGAGGTTATAAGGAACCATTAAAAACTGTAAACTTGCACCACCACCCAGATAAAGAACTTCGTAATCGTCGCCAAGGTTCATGAGTCTTTTTACGATTGCTCTGGCTTCATCCATCACCGCAACAAAATCTTTGCTCCGGTGTGAGATTTCGAGGATCGAGAGTCCAATGCCGTTGAAATCGAGGATGGCATCTGCTGATTTCTGAAAAACTTCCTGCGGCAATATGCAGGGACCTGCGCTGAAATTGAGTTTTTTACTCATGTTTTTAGTATTTGAAAATCCGCAAAGCTGCGTATTTCTTTTTTTAATTCCGTAAAGTTAAGAGATTTAAGAAAAAAAAACGCCCACAAAAAGTGAGCGGATTATGTTATTCTCCGTGTAAGAAAGCTTTTTTCTCGAGCAAGCTTTCCTCCGATTCTACATGGTCTTCATCCGGGATACAGCAGTCTACCGGACAAACTGCCGCACACTGCGGCTCTTCGTGGAAGCCGATGCACTCTGTACATTTATCGGTTACAATAAAATATACATCATCGCTTACAGGTTCCTGCGGTGCATCTGCATCTACCGTTAAACCGGATTTCAAAACAACCATTCCTTTCAGTGAGGTGCCTTCTGAAGCCTTCCAGTCTACCGCGCCTTCATAAATGGCGTTATTGGGGCATTCCGGCTCACAAGCACCACAATTAATACATTCGTCTGTTATTCTGATAGCCATTGCTACTTTAATTTTAAATTTCCGCAAATATACAAATAATTCGCCTCACAGTACTAATTTTCGATGGCTAAGGTTGGGAAATATGCGTCAGTTTCTGTATTGCTGCGTAACGGAAGACCTTTGTTTACACTGCGGCTGAAATTTTAAGAAGTGATAAAAATAAGCGTTAAATAAGTACAACAAAAATGTTTGGTTGAAGGCGAAATTAGGTTTATTTTCTGTCCTAAAGTGTTTTTCTAGGTTTTGCATATTTCATGCGTTTGATCAGTTTTGTGGTGTGATATCCGTTAAGTGCTGAACCGGTAAGTGTTTCTGCCTTTTCGATATCAAGCACGCCCTCTTCCAGCCAGATGTTTTCGGGAAAGTACAGATCCATTATTTCTCCGATAATCAAAAGGGTATCATTGC
>JAHRWY010000092.1:0-6991 GCA_019104935.1 Kaistella sp. | reverse complement strand
ACATTAAGGAAGCGGCTTTTGAGGCAATCAATAATAATTTCAGCCACTACTCTCCTGTTCCGGGATTTTTGGATCTAAGGGAAGCAATTTGCGAAAAACTGAAACGCGACAATAATCTTGATTATCTTCCTTCCCAAATTTGTGTATCCAACGGTGCCAAGCAGTCTATTTTAAATGTACTGGCCTCGGTGCTTAATGACGGAGATGAAGTTATTTTGCCGGCTCCCTACTGGGTGAGTGATGATGTAATGGTGAAAATGATGGGCGGAACTTCGGTTTTTGTGGAAACATCAATTGAAACTGAATTTAAGATTACCGCCGAACAGCTCGAAAAAGCAATTACGCCAAAAACTAAAGTATTACTTTACAGTTCGCCGTGTAACCCGTCGGGAAGTGTTTATACGTATGAAGAACTGGAAAAAATCGCGAATGTGATTGCCAGATATCCGCAAATCACCATTATTTCTGATGAGATTTATGAATTTATAAATTACGACGGAAAACATACCTCGATTGCTGAATTCCCGCAGGTCTATGAGCAAACCGCCGTTATCAACGGAATGTCGAAAGCGTTCGCAATGACAGGCTGGCGAATTGGCTACTCTGCGTGCCCAACATGGCTCGCGAAAGGCTGCGAAAAAATTCAGGGACAAATGACGAGCGGCGCCAACACAATGGCACAGAAAGCGTCGGTAACTGCGCTGAAAACAGATCCTTCGGAATACCGTTATATGATTGATGAATTTAAAAAAAGAAGAGAGATCGTTTATCATCTGATGAAAGAAATTCCCGGATTCAAGGTGAATTATCCTGAAGCAGCGTTTTATTTCTTTCCGGATATTTCTTTCTATATCGGTAAAACTTTAAACGGAACTGAAATAAAAGACGCCGACGATTTTGCGATGTTTTTGCTTGAAAACG
Source organism: Kaistella sp. (assembly GCA_019104935.1). GTDB lineage: Bacteria > Bacteroidota > Bacteroidia > Flavobacteriales > Weeksellaceae > Kaistella. The sequence goes on along the minus strand of JAHRWY010000092.1, from coordinate 6,070 downwards.
CTTATGTAGGAACGGTGGGTGGCGTTTCTTTCGGAAATGCAAACTGTATCCGTTTTTCTTATGCAGCTTCTGAAAAAGAGCTTAAAGACGCCATGAACAGGATAAAAGTTTGTCTCGAAGAAGCGATTATTGAATAAATTATACACACAACTACAAAATAACAAAGGTTCGAAAATTTTCGAACCTTTGTTATTATTATGAAAAATTATTAAAATTTAATAATGTCTTTCATTTTTTCGTTTTCTTCGTTTACCAAATCATCATCAACCAGGATTTTTCCGCTGTGTTCATCAATGATAATTTTTTTTCTCTGCGCAATTTCCATCTGCTTTTGTGGAGGAAGTGTAAAGAAAGATCCTTTTGGCGCACCTCTCTCCAAACCTACAACAGCAAGCCCTGTTGGTGAATTGGTACGGATTCTTTGATAAGAAGCCAGCAATCTTTCGTCGATATTTTTTGCAAACTCCTGAGATTTTTCAACTAAGAAATCTTCTTCTTTCTGGGTTTCAGCAACCAGACTTTCCAGTTCTTCTTTTTTGAATTTCAGGTGATTTTTAAGTTCTTCGATTTTGTTGTTCAACTCTTCAAAAGTCTCATTTTTATGCGCAATTTTCGCTCCGAATTCCTTAATTCTTTTTTCAGCCAGCTGAATTTCAAGCTCCTGGAATTCTATTTCTTTTCCTAAGGCTTCAAATTCTTTATTGTTTCTTACCGTTTCCTGCTGAGCTTTGTATTTGTCGATCAGGGTTTTCGCATGATTGATGACTTCATTTTTTGTATTGATTTCATCATTCTGTTCTTTTATTTCGTTCTGAAATTTATCAGCTCTTTTCTCCAGACCTTCGATTTCAATCTCCAGATCCTCAACTTCAATTGGTAATTCACCTCTTGTATTGCGGATTTCATCTAATCTTGAATCGATGATTTGCAGGTCATAAAGTGCCCTTAACTTATCTTCAACAGAGATTTCTACAGTTTTTTTAGCCATATTTTTATAAAAAATAATTTACAGGATTTGTATTCTCAACAGATTTTGAGACTGCAAATTTAGGAAAAATTTCCGATAAAATCTCAATTAATTGTTGGGTTACAAATTGTTCAGACTCAAAATGACCGATGTCGCAAATAAGCATTTTGCCTTCATTCTGAAAAAATTCATGATATTTTACATCTCCCGTTAAATACGCATCACAGTTCTGCGAAAGCGCGGCTTTTATGCCACTTGCACCACTTCCGCCCAAAACACCTACGCTTTTTATTTTTCTGTTGTTAAGCTGAGAGTGACGAATCATCTTTAAAATGAATTTTTCTTTTACAAACCTAAGGAAATCAGTCTCATCCATTTCTGTTTCAAGGTCACCAAATCTTCCTAATCCGGAATATTGATTTTCGTTTTCGAGTGTGATGAGTTGGTAAGCGACTTCCTCATAAGGATGCGCATTCTTCAACGCAGCCATCATTTGATGCTGTTTATAGTGTTCAAAAATTACAGAAACCATCTGCTCATCAGCATTTTCACGGATATTTCGGGTACCGGAAAATGGATTTGAACCTTCAATCGGTCTGAACGTTCCTTTTCCCTGAACCGTAAAACTGCACTCATCATAAAATCCTATATTTCCTGCGCCAGCTTTAAAGAGGGCGTTTTTAACATCTTCTGTATAATTATTCGGAACGTATACTTCCAGCTTTCTAAGGTTCTGGGTTTTTGGCATTAAAATCTTCTGATTCTGAAGACCTAATTCCTCGCAAATCCTGAAATTAACGCCAAAATAATCATTGTCAAAAGCTGTATGAATCGCATAAATTGCAATTTTATTCTCTATCGCTTTTAAAACTGCCCGTTCTACATAGTTTTTTCCTGTAATTGACTTTAAACCTGAAAAAATAATGGGATGAAAGGTAACAATAAAATTTACTTTTTTGGAAACAGCTTCGTCGATGACTTGTTCCAAAGCATCATGACAAACAAGTATTCCGGTAACATCACGCTGCAGATTACCGCACAACAATCCAACATTATCAAAATCTTCTGCCTGTTTTAGAGCGATTTTTTTTTCTATTTCAGAAACCACTTCCTTTACTGTCATTTTCTTAAGTTTGTAGCGAAAGTAAGAATTATTTCTTACATTTAATTTTGAATTACACCTATGGAAAAGGAACATAACTTTATATCCGAACGCACGAAATGGAAACGTCAGGTTTACCGTATTATTTTTCTTTCGGATACCAAACTTGGGAAACTTTTCGATCTTGTACTGCTTGTTCTCATCCTGCTGAGCACCTTCATTGTTATGATGGAAAGTGTAAAAGTTTTTGATGCGAAACTCCACCGTCTTTTCGTATTCACTGAAATTATCATTACCGGATTTTTTACTGTAGAGTATATTTTGAGAATTCTTACGATTAAGAACAAGAAAGCGTATATATTCAGTTTCTTCGGCATCATCGATTTCCTTGCGATTCTTCCTTTTTACCTCAGTCTTTTCTTTCCGATCACGAAATACTTCCTGATTTTAAGAATGCTTAGAATGCTGAGGGTTTTCAGGATTTTCAACCTTCTGGATTTTATGAATGATGGTTATTTCATTGTAAGAGCTCTGAAACACAGTTCCAGAAAGATATATATTTTTCTCCTGTTTTTGGTAATATTCTGTGTAATCGTGGGTTCGCTGATGTTCATGGTGGAGGGTCACCGGGAAGGCTTTGAAAGCATTCCACAAAGTATTTACTGGGCGGTAGTGACTGTAACCACAGTGGGTTATGGTGATGTTTCGCCGGGTACACCACTCGGTAAATTCCTTTCAGTTCTTCTTATGCTCGCCGGTTATTCTATCATTGCTGTGCCAACAGGAATTGTAACCGCAGAAATGCGCAACAAACGCCAAAATCTGGAAAAAGTTTGTGACCGATGCGGGAATGAGGATATTGATGATGATTCGCGTTATTGCAAAATCTGCGGCGAAAAAGAGGAATGAAAAAATAAGATGCATATTAGCGCATCTCCTTTTCTTCTCAAAATTTGTGTTTTAACAGGTTTCAGATTTTACCCTTTATTCTACCTATGCATTAGTCTTTGAATAATGATACCCTGGTTACGGAGTCTACACGTACAGTAGCCGTTTGATCGGCAGTCATCCATAACTGATAGCCTTTTCCTTCTTCGGGGATACTGAACTGATCTGCGATGGTGTAAAAGTAGAACGTCACTACTTTAGGTACTCCACTTGAGCCTGAAGGCAACAGGGCAATTGCATTAATTTCAAAACCCGAATCAGGATTTTTGAAAGAAGCCAATACAGATCCTGAGGAATTGGATCCCGCAGTTACAGTAGCTATTATTCTCCAGACATGCACCTGTCCCATGATAAGATTTTCTCTCCAACGTTGGGTTGCGGGTGTAGTGCCTGTGTAGATGTTTGATGTGTTCCCGGGATAAGGTACCGTTGTTTCCGGCCAGCTGGTTGTAGGTGAAGGCGCAAAAGTAAGCGGTGTAGTGTACAAAATTTGTTGGGGAGTTCCGTAGGTGTTTCCGCTAGCACTAAGGTTTACGGTTGGTTTTACCCCACCTGCGCCGGAATCAACTTTTACCACGCCATCATTACCCGCTACAGAACTGGTAGCAACAAACAGTTGTCTCCAAACAAATCCATCCCAGAACTCAAACCGGTCTGAGGAAGTGTTATAAATTAAAGTACCAGTACTCAAATTTGCATTCACCACTCCTGCAGGAGGTACGGTAAGAGGATCATTGTCTGCAAGTTTGGTATTTCGCTCCGTATCGGTCAGCCGTGGTATAAGGATTCCTTTTTCATTTGAACTGATATCCAGTACTGTAGCTCCGTTCGGAGTGGCGGTATTAATTCCCACCTGCGCGTGTGAAATCGTAAATAGCATTAACGACATTCCTAAAATAAATTTTTTTCTCATCATGTGTGTTTTTTTACGATTTAAAATTACCACTAATGAATAGAATAAAATACCGTCAAAACCCCTTTTTTTAATAAATTATTTTGTTGTATATTACAATTCATGAAAAACATACTAATCGATTCTGTCTATGAAATATTTCATTCCCAAACCAAGACTGTGTGTAGGACATCCTTGGCACAATGCTAAATCTCAGCTTTTTTTGTGTATTAAAAAGGGAAATAAAAGAGGGGAAATTATCAACAAAAGAATTTATAAAAACTATTGTATGCATAAAATAAAAACACTCCAAATTCATGGAGTGTTCTTTTTATTTGAAGAATAAGTTAAATTTTATCTTGTAGAATTACTTTTTACGCTTACCAATTCTACATCGAAAATCAACCATGCGTTTGGTGGAATAACTCCGCCTGCACCTGCTGATCCGTAACCCAGGTCAGATGGAATCAATAAAGTAGCAGCTTCTCCTTCTTTCAGAAGCATGATTCCTTCATCCCAGCCTTTAATTACCTGACCAACTCCGATTGGGATATCGATCGGCTGATTTCTTTTGAATGAAGAATCGAATTCTGTTCCATCAACAAGTTTACCTGCATAATGTACCGCTACCTCGTCACCCCGCTGTGGAGCAATGCCATCCGTAGTTTTGGTGATTTTATAATACAGTCCTGAAGGTGTTACCTGCATTCCGGCTTTTAAATCATCAACAAATTTTTGCTGGTTTGCTGCAAATTCTTCAGCCTTTTTCTTCTTGTCAGCTTCAATTTTTGCCATTGCTGCTTTGTTGTTTTCCTGGATCTTTCCTTTTCCTTCATTGAAGATGGCAGCAGCATCGTAGTTTTTATATTCGTCACCTTTAGTGAATACTGATACTTTTTCTAAAACAATATCGGTTTTAGGTTTATCCTGGGGTCCTTTTTCAACATTTGCGATAGAATCGATCACCTCTTTTCCATTAACAACTTCTCCGAAAATGGTATGTCTGCCATCTAACCAAGGAGTCGCCACTTCAGTGATGAAGAACTGAGAACCATTGGTGTTCGGTCCGGAGTTCGCCATTGAAAGAATTCCTTTTCCGGTGTGCTGAAGATCATTTTTTTCATCATCAAATTTGTATCCGGGATCTCCCATGCCGGTTCCTTTCGGATCGCCTCCCTGAATCATGAAATCTTTAATCACTCTGTGAAAAATCGTTCCGTCATAATAAGGAACTCCTTTGGCTTTTGCTTTATTTTCAATTTTTCCTTCTGCCAAACCGACGAAATTAGCAACGGTTACCGGTGCTTTTTTGTCTTCGAATTTCACAATCATATTTCCTTTGGAAGTCTGGAAATTTGCATAAAGGCCATCTTTCAAACCTTCGTAAGTTTCTTTGTCTACGTTCATTTTTTTATAAATTGGAGTGCAACTCGACAGCGAAATTGCTGCTATTGCGATTAAAAAATTTTTCTTTAGCATTAATTTTATTTTAAAGTACTTTAATTTTGATAATCAAAGGCATATCATTCGGGATTTTATCGTTATCACCATAAGTGCCGAAAGCCAATACTGAAGGCACGAGCACTATCGCTTCCTGATTTTTATCCAAATACCGCAGCACATCTTCTACCGCTTTCAGTTCTTCAAAACGGCCAAACTGTACATTTACGTTTTTCTTTGGCTTGGCATAAAGTTTCACCCAATCGAAATCATAAATATCATATTCGTAAGAAATGATTTCGCCATCAGGCTTTCTTCTATTTTGCTGAAGATTCTCAATATTTACCCAATAGTTCAAACTCATGGGATAATATTTCTGCTGCTGATTAATTATCCAATCCTTAATTTGTGTTCTCTCTACCTGATTCAGATTTTTTGCCCTGTTTTTGGATGTGTTTAAATCCTTTTCACTGAGAATACCCCCCACCGGTGGGTGCACCTGTTGGTTTTGCACGCACCCAATAAGGAACAGTGAAGCTATGAAAATGAGTTTTTGCATAAATACTTTGCGAAAATAAGGAATTCGCTCCATATGCTCAAAAGAAAAAACCGGGATAAAATTTTTCCCGGTTTTTAAATGATTTTTAATGGAAATTTAAGCAGTTTCCAAAATATTTTTTTCTACCAAAACTCTCCATCCGAAAGGATCTTCAACTTTATT
>JAHRWY010000115.1:0-7671 GCA_019104935.1 Kaistella sp. | reverse complement strand
TCACCAATAAAACTGTAATGCAGCATCCGCATCACGTGCGCCTTCTCCATAGGATTCCAAACATCATCGATATCATTTACCGGCGGTGAATAGGGTTTTCTGTCGTTTCTGATGATGTTGAGAAAAGCCTGATAGAGTGTTGTCGCAAGTTTTTTTGCCTCCTGATTGGTTTCGGCGGCTATTCCGTTGACGCAGGCAATGATATAAGGCTGCGGAAATTTATCGCTGGGATTATAATTTTCTCGGTAAATATTAAAGGCGTTCACCATCATATCGGGTGCAAAATGTCCCGCGAATGCGTAAGGTAAGCCCATTTCAGCGGCAAGCCAGGCGCTGTCGGTACTCGATCCCAATACATAAATCGGGATGTCGCATCCTTCTCCGGGAATGGCCCTCACCAAGCTGTCTGCATTTTCAACCGAAAAATATCGCTGCAATTCCTGAATCTGCCTCGGGAACTGTTCGTTGATGATCATCGGGTTTCTTCCCAACGCTTTTGCCGTTAAACCGTCGGTTCCGGGCGCTCTGCCTACGCCAAGGTCAATTCTGCCCGGGAAAAGGCTTTCCAGCGTTCCAAACTGTTCGGCGATAACAAGCGAACTGTGGTTCGGCAGCATAATTCCACCCGAGCCTACCCGGATTTCTTTGGTGCCGTTTGCAATATATCCTATTAAAACTGATGTTGCAGAACTTGCAATGCTGGCCATATTGTGGTGTTCGGCAAGCCAGAATCTTTTATAATTCAGTTGCTCTGCAAATCTCGCAAGTTCCAGGCTGTCGTTAAAGGTATCGTGTATGGTTTTGTTCTGTTTCACCGGAGCTAAATCCAGTACAGACAATTCGAATTTTTTCATGTAAATCCTTTTAAAGATGACTTCAAAAATACGGCCTTTAAATCTTTAAAAATAATTTTGCTGATACTTAAAACAAATTGCCGGCATTTTTTTTAGCGATGTATAAAATTTTGTGGAAATTTGCGTTTCATTGAAAATTAAAACGTGCGAAAATTCCTTACGCTCCTGCTGTTGACCTTTACTTTGAGTTTGTTTTCTCAGCAAAATACGATCTCTGTTACGGAGGTTTCCAGTTTTCCGAGGATAAAGTCTTCGGTCACCATGCCGGTGAAAATACCGCTTTCTGAGATTGGGAACCTGATTAACGCTTCGGTGCAGAATTTAATCTTTGAAGATAATTCCTATACCGACAACAATAACGACCAGTTTAAAGTAAAAGTCTGGAAAACCAGGCCTATACGTCTGGTTGGGGGAACAAAACAGAATCTGCTCATCGAAGTTCCGCTGAAAATATGGGCGGAAAAAGGAATCGGCACGCTCGGTATCTATTCTTACCAGAACACGACGTTCGAAACGGTGATGTACTTCAATACCCAGCTTACCTTCAATAATAACTGGACGGTGACGACAAAAACATCGCCGATGGGTTTTAAATGGGTAGTGAAACCCGTGCTCGATTACGGCAAAATTAAAGTTCCCATTACTTCCCTGGTCGAAACCAGCCTGAAACAGCAACAGGCAGATTTTTCCAAAACCATTGATGAAATGATGCGTTCTCAGCTTAATTTTCAGAAGTATGCGGTAATGGCCTGGAATCAGTTTGCCGAACCCTTTAATATTTCAGAAGAGTTCAGCACCTGGCTGAAAATAACGCCGTTAAGTATCAATATTTCCCCGCTGGTGTTTTACGGAAACCAGATTGAAGCCAATATCGGGATCGATACTTTTTCCGAAACTTTTACAGGAAAAAAACCGGTGTCCGCACCTTTAATAAAACCATAGCCAATTTTAATTCAGTTCAGGCTTTACCGCAAAAGTTTTTACTTCAGACTACCGCCAATATTCCATTTACCGAAGCCACAAAAATTGCTGAAACTATGTTTTTAGGTAAAGAATTTGATTTAAGGGAAGGCAAGTCAAAAATTAATATTACTTCCATAACCGTTTATGGCGAGAATGGAAGAGTGATGATTGAAGCAAAAACAGAAGGAATGGTGAATGGTATTTCATATATCTCGGGAATTCCGGTGTATGACGAACAGAAAAGAAAGATTGTTTTAACCGATACGAAGTTTAAACTGAAAACGAAAAACGTTCTTCAAAAGACTGCAACGCTGCTTTTTCAGGGGAAAATAGTGAAGATGATTGAAGAGGAGTATGGCATTCCAACCGCTGATCTGGAGGATGCATCGCGGAAAAGTATCGAAGAAACTTTTAATAAAGAATATTATAAAGGCCTGAAAATGCAGGGAAAAGTATTCGACCTGAAACCGTCGCAGATTATTCTAAATCCATCTGGCATTACCGCCATAATCGATACGGAAGCACAGCTGAAACTTCAGGTACAGGGGATGTAAATGCTTTTTTTTGAATTTTGTTTCTTTACATTTTAAAAAATTTTCTATATTTGCAAACCCAAATGGTTCTTTGGCCGAGTGGTTAGGCAGTGGTCTGCAACACCATCTACAGCGGTTCGAATCCGCTAGGAACCTCCAACAAGCAAGTTTCTGTTTTACAGTGACTTGCTTTTGTTTTTTAGGAAACTTTAACATTTTTAACATTCCGCTAACACAATAATGGTTTCGTTTTTGGCTTATAGAGGATAATAATATGAACTAAAAAGAAAGATTATGAAAAATATACTCACAGCAGGATTCATGTCAATTCTATTAATGACAGCCTGTACAAAGGATAACACCGTAGCAGAAAAATCTCTGGAACAGCAGAAAATGGAATTCCAGGCAAGACAGCTGGAAATTGAGAAACAGAAACTCGCCATCGAGAAAGAAAAAATGGCGTATGAAACACAGAAAAAGCTGGACAGTATTGAAGAAGATAAGAAAGCTAAAGCCCAGGCGGTAGCCGCAAGACCACAGGTAATCCGTGAAACGAAAACCGTGTATGTTAACAATACGCCAAGAAGTTCATCCAGTTCTTCAGGTTCAAACTCTGAAACGTACGCAGGTACCACACAGGGAACAACCCAAAAACAGGGGATGAGTAAAGCCGCCAAAGGTACCATCATCGGTACGGTAGGTGGTGCAGCAGCAGGTGCCATTATTAACAAAAAGAACCGTGCAGCCGGTGCAGTAATCGGAGGAATTATTGGTGGTGCAACAGGTTATACCATCGGTAGAGCCGGCGACCGAAAAGACGGCAGAGTACAGTAAAAGACCAAATTTCACATGTATATAAAGAAAAGATTGCTTAATTTTAAGCAATCTTTTTTATGCTTTATCTCCTGTTTTCCATTATCGTTCTGATTCCTGTTTTTATAGGTTTCGGAGAAATTTTTCAAAGGACATTTGGAAAGTTTTCCTTTGGAATTTCGGCAAAAATAGTCACAGGAATGCTGACGGTTTCCGTGATCTGGACGGTCTTCTCCTTTTTCACGCCACTTAATATCGCCATCGAACTTTCTACGGTTTCAGTGGGTTTGCTGGCATTTTTCTCTTACGGAACTTACCATCAGTTCTGGAAGTTCCTCAGCAGCGTTAAAATTTCTTTTTGGCTGCCCACACTCGCGGCAATTTTCTTCGCTTCCTTTGCGCCTTTTATTCTCGACCACTTCGGGTATTACGTCCCGACAATAAAATGGGTTGCGGAAGTAGGCCTGGTTCGCGGGATTTCAAATCTTGATTTATTACTGGGGCAAATGTCTGTCTGGCATATTTTGCAGGCGGGCTTCTCTGATTTTTCAGACCCTTTTCTGCGCTTAAATCTGGTTGCTGCCATGGCCTTCCTGATGTACATTTACGAGAAAAAAGTGTGGATTCATCTGATTTTCCTGCCTTTTTTATTTCTCTTCATCCAGTCGCCAAGTCCCGAATTTCCTGCAATGGTATTTTCCTTCATCATCCTTACAGAATTATTTAGAGGAAATAGAAATCCCGGGCTTGTGTTTACCATTTCGGTATTCGTTTTTGCCATGAAACCCACAATGATTTGGCTGCCTATTTTTGTTGTACTTCACATGGTATTTATTTCAAAATTAAGCCCTAAGGTTTTTCCTCCGGGAATTATCTTGCTCTGTATTTTTCTGTTCAAAACCTTCTGGACTTTTGGTTATCCTGTTTTTCCGGTACAGGTGCTGGATTTGGGATTACCATGGAAGCCCAATGCAGAACTTTTGAAAAACTCTTCTGAAATGGCAGTTCAGAAAACGTATGACATGCAGTTTACCGCTGCTGAAATTCAAAAATTCACGTTCATTGATCATCTGAAAAACTGGCTGTTTCTGGAGGGGATTAAAGGTAAAATACATCTCCTTTTTATCGTCAGCCTCTTCGTATTTCTCATCTTCGCGGTTAAGAAGAAATCCAAACTCATTTGGCTGATGTTCATTGCGGTTTTTATAAAAAGTGTATTGGTGCTGCTCTTTTCAGCGCAGTACCGGTTTTTTATTGATGTGTTTTTTGTGATCCTGTTTGTCTTTTTTTATCAGCAATGTTCTCAAAAAATTTCTTTAATGATTTTCGCTGTACTGTCGGTTTTACTGGGCGTGTTTCTCTCGTTTCCCAATGTTCTTAAAACCGCTTTCCCGACTTTCCGGCCGGGAAACTTCATGACAGGTTTCAAATTTGACCAACTGTATAAACCCTCAACCTTTAAACTCGAAAAGTTTAAAACCTATCAGGTAGGAAATCTCCGTTTCAATGTGGTGCAGAATTATCCGTTCAGTTTCGATACGCCTCTGCCTGCTATTTCGCCCCAGTTTATTCAGGAGGATCTGGATGCCGGAATCTTTCCGCAGTTGAAAGGAAAAACCTTAAAAGAAGGCTTTATTTGGCGTAATATTTCAGAAGAAGAAAAAATTCAGATTCAGAAGATCCTGGATGAATGGGCTGCTGAAAATCATGACTGAAATCCTCTCCGTTAAAGTTTTCTCCGTGTTTACCTCACAACTTTTGATTAACTTTGTCCTATGTTCGATTTAGGAAATTTTCTTACCCTTTCCACCTTTGGCGAAAGTCACGGCGCTGCTTACGGCGGCATTATCAATAATTTTCCTGCAGGGTTGGCAGTGGATTTAGATAAGGTTCAGCAGGAGCTGGACCGCAGAAAACCCGGCCAGTCGGCCATTGTTACCCAGAGAAAAGAAAGCGATACCGTAAAATTCCTTTCCGGTATTTTTGATGGGAAAACTACGGGAACCCCCATTGGATTTACCATTGAAAACGAAAATCAGAAATCCAAAGATTACGACCATATTTCAAAAGCGTACCGCCCCAGCCATGCAGATTTTACCTATGACCAGAAATTCGGACACCGCGATTACCGTGGTGGCGGGAAATCTTCAGCACGCGAAACCGTAAACTGGGTGGTGGCCGGTAGCCTGGCGAAACAGTTGCTCCCGCAAAATGTAGAAATCAACGCTTATGTGTCTTCTGTGGGCGAAATTTTCTGTGAAAAACCTTATCAGGATCTTGATTTTTCTAAGACGGAGTCCAACGATGTACGCTGCCCAGACCCTGAAACAGCAGAAAAAATGGTTTCGAAAATAAAGGAAATCAAAAAAGAAGGAAATACCATCGGCGGAACGATAACCTGCGTCATCAGAAATCTTCCCGTGGGAATCGGCGAACCCGTTTTCGGAAAACTGCAGGCTGAATTGGCCAAAGCCATGCTCAACATCAATGCCTGCAAAGGTTTTGAATATGGCAGCGGATTTTGCGGTGCAAAAATGACAGGCAAAGATCACAACGATCTTTTCAATGAAGATTTCTCTACCAAAACCAATCTTTCCGGCGGAATCCAGGGAGGGATTTCCAATGGAATGGATGTTTATTTCCGTGTGGCGTTCAAACCGGTAGCAACCATTCTGCGTCCTCAGGAAAGTGTGGATAAAGACGGAAATCCGGTTATTGTAGAAGGTAAGGGAAGGCACGATCCCTGTGTTTTGCCCCGTGCGGTTCCGGTGGTTGAAAATCTGGCTGCTTTCGTGTTGGCAGATCTGTACCTGATCAACAAATTACGCAGAGTTTAATTATACATAAATCAATTCAAGTTAAAAATATGAAAAAGTATTGGGACAAATCAATCAGTTTCGAAGCGTATATGGCAGTAGCCAAAGACCGGGTTGAAAATCCTGCAGAGGGCGATGATCACAATGAATATTATGAGCTGGGTCTCCAGAGAATGGAGCGTACGCTGAAAACTTTTAAAGTTAATGCCGAAACTCTGGAAAGTTTAAAATCAAAAAAATTCGGAGGAAAAATCCTGATTATTTCTGAGCCCTGGTGTGGCGACGCCAGTGCAACCGTACCTGCAGTATCCAGATTTTTTGAAGCTGCCGGCAACGAAGTAAGAATATTTCTGAGAGATGAAGACCATTCGCTGATCGATCAGTTTTTAACCAACGGAACCCAGTCGATTCCCATGGTGTTGATTCTGAACGAAGATTTAACGGTAAAAAATGTTTGGGGACCAAGACCGAAATACGGAATGGAACTGCTGAAAAAATTCAAGGAAAATCCTGAGACTTATCCACGTGAAGATTTTTACAACGATTTGCAGGTGTATTATGCCAAAAACCGTGGTGCAGATGCCATTGAGGAAATTATAAACTTAATTTAGTATGACGTTTTTTAAGAAAAATGCATTGTATTTAATCGTCATCGCCCTGGTGGCGGTGGTATTTCTTTTCCCGTCTGTACAGACGAAACTTAAAGAACTTTTCCTTCCTGTGGCTGCCATAGAAAGTGCGGTAACCCTTCAGGATGAGGATTATGATGTGCAGCTGAAAGGCATCAATGTGCCCAGCACCAATCTTAAAAACCTGAAAGGAAACAAACTCGTATTTCTGAATTTCTGGGGAACCTGGTGTGCGCCGTGCCGCGAAGAGTGGCCTACGATTCAGGATCTTTATGAGGCCCGAAAAGATAAAATCGATTTTGTGCTCATCGCCATGCAGGACAAGGAAGAGGATGTGGTGAAATTTATGAAAGAGAAAGGCTACACGGCACCGGTGTACATCGCCCAAAGCCCTGTTTCCAAAAATATTTTGCCCAAATCTTTTCCCACCACTTTTCTGCTCGATAAAAACGGAAGAATCCTGCTGAAAGAAGATGCCTCGAAAGACTGGAACAGCAAATCTGTTAACGATTTCATCGATAATGTGACCCAATAACTTTAACTAATAATTAATATTTAATGGTACAGAATTTGTGAAATTTATTCCGTTTTTAAAAATCAAAACACGAAAATGAAATTATCAAAAATTGCACTGGCTAAAGAAGCTTTCAAACACAAGGGATTTATCCAGAAAATCCCCGTAATCATCCGGATGATTAAATCGATTATGGGAAAAGGCGGTTACAAACCCCAGTTTAAGAACATCATCCTTCCGGGGTTGGTTTTAGCTTACCTTATTTCGCCCCTGGATATTATTCCGGATTGGCTGCCTGTAATCGGCGTATTCGATGATTTGGCTTTGCTCGCATTCGCCATTCCGATGCTGATCGCTGAAGCGGAAAAATTTGTACAATGGGAAGCTTCTCAAAAGACTGATTCTAATGTCATTGACGCAGAAATCATCAAATAATAATCAGAAAAAACACAGAAACCGTTCAAGAATTTGAGCGGTTTTTTTTATGAGCACCAAACTTAGGATTTCTTCCCACATTTTGGTTCCGCTTTCCGTTTCAATCTTTTGGTT
>JAHRWY010000154.1:0-10201 GCA_019104935.1 Kaistella sp. | reverse complement strand
AGGGAAGGAACAGTAGTTGATGCCGATGACCTGATGCAGGAAATGGTGGATACAGCCAAAGAAAAAGCAGAAGAACTGGGGAAACTCGAAAATCTTACAGAAGACGAGAAAGAAAAATCTTACGAAACCGTTGGTTTAGGCGCACTGAAATACTTCATGCTGAAAGTAGATCCAAAGAAAAAAATGCTTTTCAATCCAAAAGAAAGTATAGATTTCAACGGTAATACCGGGCCTTTTATTCAGTACACTTACGCAAGAATCCAGTCGCTTCTCGCTAAGGCAGATTATCAGGAGCAACAGATTTCAGATTATGAAATCAATGATTCTGAAAAGGATTTGATGATGAACATCTTCAACTTCAAAGAGGTAGTTTCTAAAGCTGCGGAAACACTCTCGCCGGCTTTGGTTGCCAATTATATTTATGAACTGGTAAAATCATACAACTCTTTTTATCAGAACAACCCGATTCTTAAGCAGGATGATGCCGTTGCAAAACAGTTCCGCCTGGAACTTTCGGCTTTAACAGGAAAAACCATTAAAAAAGGCCTGGGACTTCTGGGAATAGGAACAGTCGACAGAATGTAATGATCATCGATTTTACTGAAAATATAAATCCGGAATCACTTTCTCCCCAAACCGAATTTGAGGAAAAAGTGATTTCCTTTTTGAAGGAATGGCAGTCGGATTCAACCAAAGTTCCGGTTCAGACTTCCGGTTCTACAGGAATTCCCAAGGTTTTTGAGATTGAAAAAAGCAAAATGCTGAATTCCGCCAGAATGACCTGTAACTTCCTGAACCTTAAAGAAGGAGACACCGCCCTACTCTGCCTGCCGGTACAATATATTTCAGGAAAAATGATGGTCGTACGCGCGCTGGAAAGAAAACTGAAACTATCTGTTGTAACCCCATCGGCAAAACCTGTACAAAACCTGGATGTCACTATTGACTTCTGTGCAATGTCACCTTTGCAGGTTGAAAACTCTTTAGACCAAATACATTTCATTAAAAACCTGATCATTGGCGGCGCACAGGTTTCTCAAAGTTTAAAAAATAAAATCTCCCAAAGTCTGAAAGACAAAAATACCGAAACTACGGTTTACGAAACTTACGGCATGAGCGAAACGCTTTCCCACATTGCTTTAAAACAGATTTACCCAGTTTCTGAAGAATATTTTTCGGTTTTCAAAGGAATCGAAATTGCTTGGGACGAACGCAGATGTTTAAAGATTTCAGCACCGGCACTTCATCCGGAAATTCTGCAGACCAATGATCTGGTCAAACTTAAAGACGACAGGCACTTTAAATTTCTGGGACGGATTGATAATGTCATCAATTCCGGCGGGCTGAAGATTCATCCGGAAGAACTTGAAAGCCTGCTGCACAGTTATATCCCCAGAGAAGCGGCTTTTTTAGGAGTAAATGATGAAAAACTGGGACAGAAATTGGTTTTGGTAATCGAAGGTGAGCAAAATAAAGATCTTACATCGCAGCTCGATGAAGCGCTGAAAGAAACCGAAAAAACATTTTCTAAAAACCATCTTCCGAAAACCATTCATTTTATTCCGGTATTCCCTAGAATTCCAAACGGTAAGCTGAACCGCAAAGAATTGCTACATTTGTTGCAGTAATTTCTCCCTAATGAAAAACTTCACAAAGGAACTCACCTATAAAACCTCCCGCAGCAGCGGCGCAGGCGGACAGAACGTGAATAAAGTGGAGACCGCGGTTACGGTGATGTGGAAGCCCTCAGAAACCGCGTATTTTTCTGCCGAAGAAATTGAACTTATTTCGCAAAAACTGAAGAACAGAATTAATCTGGAAGGCATCTTACAACTTACGGTCTCCGAAAGCAGAACGCAGCTTCAGAACAAAAAAATTGCCACTGAAAAGGTTATAGAGCTTGTAAATAAGGCACTTATAAAACCAAAAATCCGTAAACCTACCAAGCCTTCAAAACGACAGGTCGAAAAGAGAATTCAGACAAAGAAACAACTTTCAGAAAAAAAGGAAAACCGCAGATTCCGGTTTTAGGCAAAACGTTAATTTATGCTAAACAATTGTTTAGTAAATACTTATTTCTTAAATTTGTAAAAATCAATTTATAAATACATGGTCACATCATTCTTTTTATCCGAAACCGGAATATCCAGACTTTTGCTGTCCTTGCTTTATTTGCATACTGATTCGTTCTTGAAAAGTTCCAAAGATTTCATCAATTAATCCCTGTCAGATCCAAGACAGGGCATCTCAGCATTTTTACTATTAATTTTTGATGTGTTTTCACAGGCAGAATATCTCCTGATATTTTCGGCCTGCATTGGATTGTATTAAACACGTCATCCAATTCAAAAAAATATAAAAAAATGACACAGAACATTATCTTAACAACAGGAATTTACGATGCGATTAAAGATCACCTCAGAAGAAAAAAAGTAACCCCAAATGAAGAAGTAAGACTTACCTCTGAACTTAGAAATGCCGTGCAGGTAAGAAGAAGAGAACTTCCGGAAGATGTAGTAACGGTAGACCGAAAAGTAACGGTAAAAGACCATACTTTAAACAAAGAAGAAGAATATATCTTTGTAGGAGTTGCGCAGGCAAAACCAAAGAAAAACAAACACTCTATCCTTTCGGATATGGCGTTGGCAACCATGGGATATAAAGTGGGTGATATCGTAGAATATCCTTTTAAAGACGGCGAAAGAAGAATTGAAATTCTGAAAGTTGAAAACTGGGAAGGCTAATTTACAATCCCAATCCTTTACCATGATTTACATAAAAGTACAGCCTTTGCCCGCTGTACTTTTTTCTTTTCAAACAAAGGCGGTCGAATAAGTTTAAAAAAGCTATTTCAAATTAAGTTCAATCCTAAAATATTATCTTTGCAAAAACAATTAAAGAAATGAATAAACCGATTACAGAATTTTTAGAAAAATATTATCTGCATTTTAATGCAGCCGCTCTGGTTGATGCTTCCAAAGGCTATGTAGCCCATTTAAAAGACGGCGGAAAAATGATGATTACTTTGGCTGGCGCAATGTCTACCGCAGAGCTGGGCAAAATTTTGGCCGAGATGATCCGTCAGGATAAAGTTGATATTATTTCGTGTACCGGTGCTAACCTGGAAGAGGATGTAATGAATCTTGTTGCGCACTCTCACTACAAAAGAGTTCCTAACTACAGAGATTTAACGCCCGAACAGGAAAGAGAACTTCTTGATCAGCATTTTAACCGGGTAACCGATACCTGTATTCCTGAAGAAGAAGCGTTCCGCCGTTTGCAGACGCATTTGGAAGATGTTTGGCACGCCGCTGAAGAAAAAGGCGAACGTTATTTCCCTCACGAATTCCTTTATCAGGTAGTAAATTCCGGAGTTCTGGAGCAATATTATGAAATCGATCCTAAAGATTCGTGGATCGTGGCTGCGGCAGAAAAAAACCTTCCGATTGTTTGCCCGGGTTGGGAAGATTCCACCACCGGAAACATTTTCACCTCAAACGTTATCAAAGGAAAACTGAACGTTCATACCGTAAAATCGGGTATTGAATACATGATTTACCTTACCGAATGGTACCGTGCAAATTCAGGTGGAAAAGGCGTTGGCTTTTTCCAGATCGGTGGCGGAATCGCAGGGGATTTCCCAATCTGCGTAGTACCGATGATGTACCAGGATCTGGAGTGGGAAGATGTACCGTTCTGGGCATACTTCTGCCAGATTTCCGATTCTACAACGTCTTACGGTTCTTATTCAGGAGCAGTTCCGAACGAAAAAATTACCTGGGGTAAACTCGATATCGATACACCGAAATATATCGTTGAAAGTGATGCCACCATCTGTGCACCGCTGATGTTTACTTATATTTTAGAGAATTCTTAAAATCCAAAAACAGATTCATAAAACTCCTGCAAAAAATTGCAGGAGTTTTTTTTTCGCAGTAAATATCATTAAAAACAATAAATTTTTCTGGTGAAAAACTATAGATTTTCAGAGATTTGCAGCATGCATCCAAAGTACTTAAAAATCGAAGATTTCACTTACGGTTTACCGGCAGAAAAAATCGCTTACAACCCAGTGAATCCCCGCGACCAATCAAAATTATTAATTTATAAGGACGAAAAAATATCCGAAGATATCTACCAGAATATCAGCGAATATCTCCCCGAAAACGCTGTTTTGGTCTTTAACGATACCAAGGTTGTAAAATCCAGACTCTTCTTTAAGAACGAAAACGGAGCAAACATAGAAATTTTCTGTCTGGAACCCTACGGCGAAGCTATCGACTATGAACAGCATTTCCTGGAACAAAATTCCGTAACATGGATTTGTTTTATCGGCAAAGTTTCCAAATGGAAAGAAAAAGAGCTGTCGAAATCTATTGATCTGGAAGGACTTAAGGTAAAGCTGTCCGCTGAAATTGCCGGCAAAATAGATGATGCTTACCTGGTGAAATTTTCGTGGTCACCGGGCCAGATTCCTTTCAGGAAAATTATGGATGCAGCCGGAGTTACGCCTTTGCCTCCCTATATCAAAAGAGTTGCAGAAAAAACAGACGAAGATGCTTACCAAACGGTTTACTCCGAAAACGAAGGCTCCGTAGCCGCGCCCACAGCCGGCCTGCACTTTACGGAACGCGTGCTGAATGATTTTGCGGAGAAAGGTATTTCATCACTGTTCACCACTTTGCATGTTGGTGCAGGTACTTTTAAGCCTGTGAAATCTGAAAAGATGGAAGATCACATCATGCACGCCGAATACCTCAACATCACCACAGATTTTCTTGAAGATTTAAAAAGCAAAATCGGGCAGCCCATCATCACCGTCGGCACCACCTCCACCCGAACTTTGGAGAGCATTTACTGGATGGGCAACAAAATTCTTCAAAACCCAAACATCAGTTACGAAGAACTGAAAATCACCCAATGGCTTCCCTACGAAACCGAAGTTCTGGCAACCGCTGAAGAGGCCATCAATTCACTTTTAAACTGGATTAAAAACACCGGGCAAAATCATTTATCAATCGAAACCGAAATCATCATCGCTCCGGGTTATTCCTTCAAAATCGTAAACGGGCTGATAACGAATTTTCATCAGCCGCAATCTACGCTGCTTTTGTTGGTTTCTGCCTTAATTGGAAATAACTGGAAAGAAATTTACACCCATGCTTTAGAAAACAACTACCGCTTTCTAAGCTACGGTGACGGAAGTTTACTTTTGCCAAGAAATAAATACTCTTAATATAAAGTTTGATCATGGACCCGCAGTTTAAAAAACAGGTTTTTGAAATCATTAAATTGATACCAAAAGGCAGAGTTACCAGCTACGGTGCCATTGCAAAAGCGGTTGGTTACCCGAACCACGCTAGACACGTGGGGAATGCACTGCGGAAATACGAGGAAGATTTCCCGGCTCACCGGGTCTGCAATTCTTCCGGACACATCACTGCGAGCTGCCTGGATTTATTCACCGAAAGACTGGCACGGGAAGGCGTGAAAGTTCAGGGAAATAAAATCACAGACTTTAAAAAAGTCTTCTGGAGTCCATTGCACGAACTTTAACAAAAAGCTGGTCTTGCACAAATTTGGTCCCTACAGGCGTTTGCGGAATCGTTTCTGATATTTGCGGAACCATTTCTAACGCTTGCGCAACCATTTCTGACGCTTGCGGAATCATTTCTAACGCTCGCGGAAACATTTCTAACACTTGTGCAACCATTTTCTGTACCGATGACTCATAAAAATCCCGCTTCAAATAAATGAAGCGGGACTGCTATTATTAATTATTTAAACTCTTCACGAATTATTTCCCAAGCTGCTGATAGCTTCGTTGGATGAAATCGGTAAGCTCCTTACCTTTCAGAAGATTCTGCGACAGCTTCGCCAAATCTAAGGCTTGCTTAATGTGTGAAGTCTTTTCTTCGGCACTTTCTGTGGAAAGAATTTTGCCGGCAAGGTCGCTGTTGGTATTCACTACCAGATTATACATTTCCGGGAAGTTGCCCATCCCGAACATTCCGCCACCGCCTGTTGCCTGCATGTCTTTCATTCTTCGGATAAACTCAGGCTGCGTGATGATGAACGGCGCGTCGGTACTCTCCAGATCCTCGAGCTGCACGGTGAATTTGGTATCAGCAATACCTTCTTCCACGCTTTTCTTCAAGGTTTCCTTTTCGGTATCATTCAATTTGGAGATCGCAGGCTCATCTTTTTTAATAAGATTGTTGATGTGATCTGCATCTACCCTTGCAAACTGAATTTTCTCTTTCGAAGCTTCAAGTTTCTGAATCAAATGCGGCACGATGGGCGAATCGAGCAATAAAACTTCGTAGCCTTTATCCTGCGCTGCCTGAATATAACTGTGCTGGTCGTGCTCATTGGTCGCGTATAAGATTACCAGATTTCCGTCTTTATCGGTTTGGTTTGGTTTAATTTTCTCTTCAAGTTCATTCCAAAGGAAGTATTTTCCATCAACGTTCGGATAAAGCGCAAATTTATCGGATTTATCATAGAATTTTTCTTCAGAGATCATTCCGTATTCAATTACGATTTTAATGTCATTCCACTTTTTCTCGTAATCTTCGCGGTTTTCATTCATCAGCGCGGCCATTTTATCGGCCACTTTTTTGGTGATGTAAGAAGAAATTTTCTTCACCGCACCGTCGGCCTGAAGATATGAACGCGACACGTTCAGCGGAATATCCGGAGAATCTATTACGCCTCGCAGCAACATCAGGAAGTCCGGAACAATTCCCTTCACCTCATCGGTAACAAAAACCTGATTCTGGTACAACTGAATTTTATCTTTTTCGATGTTCAGGTTGTTACCCAGTTTCGGAAAGAAGAGCACACCCGTTAAATTGAACGGATAATCAACATTCAAATGAATGTGGAACAAAGGATCTTCAAACTGCATTGGGTACAGTTCTCTGTAGAAATTCAGGTAATCCTCATCTTTTAAATCAGCTGGAGCTTTCGTCCACGCAGGAGTTGGATTGTTGATGATGTTATCAACTTCTTTGGTTTCCGGTTTTGCATCTTCTGCAGCATCTTCCGGCAAAGGTAAAGTCTCGGTTCTGGTTCCGAATTTAATCGGCACAGGCATGAATTTGTTGTATTTCAGCAACAGTTCACGAATTCTCGATTCTTCCAGAAACTCTGTAGAATCTTCAGCGATATGAAGGATAATCTCAGTTCCTCTGTCGGTTTTATCTGTAGTTTCTTCCAAAGTAAACTCCGGGCTGCCGTCGCAGATCCAGCGCACTGCAGATTCGCCTTCTTTGTAAGATTTTGTTAAAATCTCCACTTTCTCTGCAACCATGAATGCGGAATAAAATCCAAGCCCGAAATGGCCGATAATACCTGCATCTTTGGCACTGTCTTTATATTTTTCGAGGAATTCTTCAGCGCCGGAAAAAGCTACCTGGTTGATGTATTTCTCCACCTCCTCGCCTGTCATCCCAAGTCCCAGATCGATGATGTGAAGTTTTTTGTTTTCTTTATCGACTTTAACCTCAATCTGCGGATTTCCGTAAGCCACATTTGCTTCGCCGACATTGGTAAGATGTTTTAATTTCAAAGTGGCGTCTGTTGCATTAGAAATCAGTTCGCGAAGGAAGATTTCGTGGTCGCTGTAGAGAAATTTTTTAATGAGCGGGAAAATATTTTCCACTGAAACATTGATATTTCCTTTAGTCATAATTTTGAGATTTAATTTGAACAGATTTTTTCAAAAAAAGTACCATCGCGGGGAAAGTGTCAAAATGTCATTTTCTTTCAGATTGCAACAAAAAAAAGACAGCATATCGCTGTCTTTTGTAATAATAATTTTCCTTTCGGATTATTTTTCGCGTAAATTATCTTTAATTTTTGCTTCCAGTTCTTCTGCAAGTTCCGGATTGTCTTTCAACATATCACGCACTGCATCGCGGCCCTGTCCGAGTTTGGTTTCTTCGTAGCTGAACCATGATCCGCTTTTCTTCACAACTCCGGTTTCTACCGCCATATCCAGAATTTCGCCTACTTTCGATACGCCTTCACCGTACATAATGTCGAATTCAGCCATTTTAAACGGAGGAGCTACCTTATTTTTTACGATTTTCACTTTTACACGGCTTCCTACAGCTTCGTCACCGGTTTTGATTGGTGCACTTGCCTTTCTGATATCAATTCTCACCGAAGCGTAAAATTTCAGTGCATTACCACCAGTTGTAGTTTCCGGATTTCCGAACATCACCCCTATTTTTTCTCTCAACTGGTTAATGAAAATTACGGTACATTTAGTTTTCGAAATTGTAGCAGTAAGTTTTCTGAGTGCCTGAGACATCAGTCTTGCATGAAGCCCCATTTTGGAATCTCCCATTTCGCCTTCGATTTCCGCTTTTGGAGTTAAAGCCGCAACAGAGTCGATCACCACGATATCAATCG
This sequence comes from Kaistella sp., assembly GCA_019104935.1. Taxonomy (GTDB): domain Bacteria; phylum Bacteroidota; class Bacteroidia; order Flavobacteriales; family Weeksellaceae; genus Kaistella. Next base: position 1,780 of record JAHRWY010000154.1, on the reverse strand, counting down.
CACCCGAACGGATCAGGTTATCGGCAATTTCCAGAGCCTGCTCACCATTATCCGGCTGTGAAATGATTAAGTCATCAAGATTAATTCCTAATTTGGAAGCATAATGCCTGTCGAATGCGTGCTCAGCATCAATAAATGCTGCAATTCCGCCCATCTTCTGAGCTTCTGCAATAGCGTGCAGGGTTAAAGTTGTTTTTCCCGAAGATTCCGGACCGTAGATTTCAATCACTCTTCCTTTAGGGTATCCGCCAACTCCTAAAGCGAGGTCAAGCCCGAGAGATCCGGAAGGAATCACTTCAATGGAAGTATCCACAGAGTCGTCTCCCAAAGTCATTACGGTACCTTTTCCGTAGGTTTTATCTAGTTTGTCAAGCACCAGCGCGAGTGCTTTTTTCTTATCATCAATACTGCTCATCTGTAAAATTATTTGCTCAAAAATACGGAATAAAAATATTATAAAAGTAGATTGAAATTTAATTTTTGAAATTTATTTTTAAAAAAGTCTTGCGCGGTAATAAAATATTTTTTAGATTTGCACCACCAAAATAAAAACAGACCCATGGTGTAACGGTAGCACTTCGGTTTTTGGTACCGCCAGTTGGGGTTCGAATCCCTGTGGGTCTACAAACAACTACTGTAAATCAGTACTTTACGATTATTAGGGACTAAATCAGGGACTAACGTTCCTGATTTTTTTTTGTTTTCACTTCTCGCACACGTATTAAGGGATCAGTACCAAAACTTGGATCAGTCTCAAAATTTGGGGGCTAAGCAAAAAACTAGGTAAGTCGGAACAGGAAAAATTTGCGATCTGTTAAACCGTGGAGCTGCATTGTTAAGTTTTTGTTTTCTGCGTTAAAAGATTCTGCTTTTGCAATGGTGCTTCTGCTGATGAATAATTTAGAATATCATTGTAAGCTTAGTAATGGTTATCACCAGCGTGCAAATTTCTTAAAATGAAAAAAATAGAGTTTCTGATATGCGAATTATTCTGGAAAACGACATTATCTATCAAACAGAAAATCAATATAACCAAGCTACAAACTTTCTGAGATTTCAAACTCGCTAAAAATCGCTGAAATCAAAAGGATTCTTGAAAAAAAGTAATAAAAAAATTTATGCTTTCACTTATTTGTTTATATTTGCAACGCAATCAAACAAAAAAAATGGGTCAGTTCATTATTATTCCTTCAATTATTATTTTCAACGTAATTATTACGATGGAAGAAGGAATGCTATAGAATACTTAAAAATATTGAAAAAGCCTTCCGAGAAATCAGAAGGCTTTTTTTATTACAGAAAAAATAAGATGACCAACAATGTCAACATTATTATTATCAGCATTATTATTCACTTTTCCGGGTGAGTCAGGCTGGTAGTATCCACATTTAAGCCTTTCTCAACCAAATGAGAAAGGCTTTTTTTATGCAAAGTTGCGGCGATGCGAAAAAACAGATTATAACCTTAGAACTATATTTTAACCTTTTATTAATTATAATTTTTTAAACAATTCGAAATGAACAAAAAACAATTCTTTAAAGCATTATTCTTTGCTTTACCAATCTTTGGAACTGCTCAGGTTTTCCAGGAAGACTTTGATGGAAACGGCCCTGGCTTCAGCGCTTGGACCGTACTTGATGTAGATGGTTTAACTCCTGCATCACCTGTGAGCGAAATTATCGGCTGGGTCTCAGTTGATCGGGGTGGCCCAACTCCCAATTACGGTGGGCCAGATAATAACCATGCAGCAGCCAGCACTTCCTATTACAACCCATCAGGA
>JAHRWY010000132.1:0-17806 GCA_019104935.1 Kaistella sp. | reverse complement strand
ATGTGGTTTTGGATATGAGACGCTACAAAAATCTTGAACTTTTTGTACATGCTGAAGATGTGAGGGCAGGTGCGCAAAGTAACGGACTGGATCCGAATGCGAAATTCTTCATCCGTTTCGGTAGTGATGCAACAGATAACTATTACGAATACGAAACCTCTTTAACTTACACACCGAAAAATGCCACTTCGCCAATGGAAATTTGGCCTGCAGAAAATTCAGTGGATCTTTTGATTCAGAATTTTGTGGATGCGAAACTTCGCCGTGATGGCAATTCGCAGATTCAGATTGATGACAGAACGGAGGATGTAGAATATTCAACCCTTGATCCTAATAAGAAAATCTTCATTAAAGGTCGCCCAAGTCTGGGTAATGTCACCACCATCATGCTCGGTGTGCGGAACAAGGATGAGGTGAATTCTAAAGACCTTGTACTTTGGGTGAATGAGATCCGTCTTTCTGAAATCGAGAACAAAGGCGGTTATGCCGGGAATGCAAGTGTTAACTTTAACCTGGGGGATTTTGCTTTAGTAAATGCAAATGCTTCGTACTCTATAATCGGTTTTGGCGGAATTTCACAAAAACCAGCCGAAAGGGCACAGTCTACACTGTCTGCATTTAATGTAAATACGACGGTGAATGTAGATAAATTCCTGCCTGAAAAAGTGGGAATGAAGATTCCTGTAAATTATTCTTACACCCAAACCATCGAAGATCCGAAATACAATCCGTTGGATAATGATGTAACTTTCGAAGAGGCACCAAACAAAGATCAGTTGAAGAAAGTAGCGAGAACTTATACCCAGCAGAGAAGTATCGGTGTGGTAAACATGCGCAAAGAAAGAATGGATTCCAACAAAAAGCCGAAGTTTTATGATGTGGAAAACCTTTCGTTAACTACGGTGTACAACGATGATTATTACCGAGATGTTTACACGAAGAAAAATTACCGCCAGTATTTAAGAGGCTATATTGATTACAATTATAACTTCAAACCCTGGGTGCTGAGACCGTTTAATAAAATAGTGAGCGACACTGCGAAATCGTATAAATATTTGAGATTTATAAAAGAAGTGAACTTCAATCCGGTTCCTACAAGATTTTCGTTCAGAACTGAAATCGACAGAAATTATAACGAACTTGAATTCCGTAATATTGAAGCGATTCTTAACGGAAATACAGGTCAGGATTTTGATGTGATCAGAAACAGAAACTTCTATTTCGGCTGGCAATACGGTTTAGGATTTAATTTCACCAAATCTTTAAAACTGGAAATCAATTCAGCAATGCGTACGCTGAATGACAATTTGAGTGTAAATGACATGAACACCAAATCGATTTTCGCAGACCCATTCCGTGCAGGAAGACCGGTACTTTACAACCACCGTGTTCAGCTGAATTACCGTTTCCCATTCGAGTATTTGCCTTATCTCGACTTTATTAACGCGGAGCTTGGTTACGGATTTACCTATAACTGGAATGCGAGAAGTACCGTGATGACAGGATTTGTGAACCCAGAAACCAATGTTGCCGAAAGTTTGGGAAGTATTGGCCAGAATACCAATAATATTGTAGCGACATCAAGCGTTGATATTCCTAAATTCTTCGGTAAGTTCAAGTATTTCCAGAACATCAATACCAAAATGCAGAAACGTAAACAGGAAATCGATTCCCTGAACAATGTTTACAATTTGGCCTGGCAAAAGAAAAACGCGAAAAGAAACTTTAAGTCTTATAAATTCAAGAATAAACTGAATCCGGTTCAGAGCATTGCCTATGCTTTAACTTCGATCAAGCAGCTTGATGTTTCCTATAACGAAAACAACGGAACCGTGCTTCCGGGCTTGCTTTCAGCACCAAACTGGTACGGTTACGGGCAGACTTTGGGTGGACCGACTTATGGTTTCCTTCTTGGGTCGCAGGCAGATATCCGCAGAACAGTGATTGAAAACGGCTGGCTTTCGAATTCACCTTACATGAATGATCCTTACACGCAGTTGAAGAACCGAAATTTCCTTGCGAATGTACAGGTGATGCCGGTGAATGATTTCAGGATTGATGTGAATTTCCTGAAGAATTATAACAGCAATTTCATCCAGGGCGGTTATAACGTTGATGCAGATTCTAACTCAGCGAACGGATTCCAGTTCTCATTCGGTACCGATATGATTTCATATTCCAGAACTGCGTGGACATTTAAGACTGCATTTACCGACGGGAAAAATATTTACGATACCATGTACGAAAACGCCAGACAGATTTATTTGCAGTCGGGAGGCGTATACAATCCGGTTGATTTTGCCAGCGGAAAAGGTTTAGGCGATGCCTATATTTTGATTCCTGCATTCCAGGCTGCCGTAGAAGGCAAAACGGTGAACGGAGAACTTTCAGATCCAAAAAAATCTGGTTTCCCGCTGCCGAACTGGCGTGTAACGTATGCCGGACTGAAGAATATTCCTTTCGTAAACAGCCAGTTCTCGAAATTCGATATCCTTCACGGTTACAGTTCTACGTACACCGCTTCAGGAATCCAGTCGAGTGTGGATTATTATAATGTTCAGAATAATCCAACAGCACCGCAGACTGATGCTTTCGGAAACGAGTTCAACCCGTATACCTTCTCGCAAGTCGGTTATGTGGAAGCTTTCGCACCGCTGATCGGAGCCGATGTAACCATGAGAAATAACATGCAGTTCCGTGCGCAGTATAACCGCGACCGTATGTTTATGTTGGGTCTTGTGAACCATACGCTTACCGAAGATGCGGGTAACGAATATATTTTTGGATTTGGATATATCCTGAAAGACCTTAAAATGAAGATGAACTTTAAAGGAAAAGAAAGAACCCTGAAAAGCGACCTGAATATCCGCGGAGATTTCTCCCTGAGAGACAGCCAGACCAGAATCACCAATATTCTTCAGAACGATTCGCAGGTAACAGGCGGTCAACGGATGATGAGCATCAAACTTTCGGCGGATTACAATATGTCGCAGAATTTCAACATCAGATTCTTCTATGACCAGTTGTTGACCAAATACAAAATCTCTACAGCCTTCCCGCTGTCTACGGTACGGGCCGGTTTAACAGCGACATTTACCTTTGCCGGAAGCGGTGGCGGTTTCTAAAAAGATTAAAACTCAGAATTACGGTTCTGAGTTTTTTATTTAAAGAAATCTAAATCATCAGCTATTAATTGAAAATCTGTGTGGCGCTTGGTGTTAAACTAATTACAAAAATCAAAAATTAAATCCCTAATTTTGTGGTTTCATTAAAAGTTATGAATCACGATATAGATAACGACGACGACCTGTTTACGGGCAAAGATCACACGCCGTTGCGGCCAGATGCTTTCGAAAAATCCCCACAGGAAAAAATAGAAATCATTCAGCACCATTTTCATCAGATCATGGAAACTTTAGGAATGGATATGAACGACGATTCACTGAAGGATTCCCCGAAACGGGTGGCCAAAATGTATGTGAATGAGATTTTCGGTGGACTGCTCCCGGAAAACAAACCCGGAATTTCTACCTTTTCGAATAAGTATAAGTACCGACAGATGCTGGTGGAGAAAGACATTACGGTGTATTCATTCTGTGAGCATCATTTCCTGCCGATCATCGGGAAAGCGCATGTTGCCTATATTTCGAACGGCGAAGTAATCGGTCTGTCAAAAATCAACAGGATTGTAGATTATTACTCCAAGCGTCCGCAGGTTCAGGAACGACTCACAATGCAGATTGTAGATGCCCTGAAAATGGCTTTAGGAACAAAGGATGTAGCCTGTATCATCGACGCGAAACACCTTTGTGTGAATTGCCGCGGGATTAAAGACACGGCAAGTTCTACGATTACAGCAGAACTCAGCGGAATTTTCAGAACCAATCCGATTACGAGACAGGAGTTCCTGCATTACGTAGGCAGTCACGCAAAATTTGATTAACAGATTCAAATATTACTCTTTTAAACCACATTCTTAAAATGGAACTTAAAATATACAACTCGCTTTCCGGCGAAAAGGAAATCTTCAGACCGATCCACGAAAATAATGTCGGGATGTATGTCTGCGGGCCTACGGTTTACAGCAATGTTCACCTCGGAAATGTGCGTACCTTTATGTCTTTCGATTTTATTTACCGCTCACTTGTTCATCTGGGTTATAAAGTTCGGTATGTAAGAAATATTACCGATGCGGGACATTTAACCGACGACGGCGATGTAGATAACGATCGTTTTGTGAAACAGTCGCGTCTCGAAAAGCTGGAACCGATGGAAATCGTTCAGAAATATACCGTAGATTTTCATAAAGTTTTAGATACCTTCAATCTGCTTCCGCCAACAATTGAACCTACAGCAACAGGACATATTTTGGAACAGATTGAGCTGACCCAGAAGTTACTGGACAAAGGTTTTGCATACGAAAGCAACGGATCTGTTTATTTTGATGTTTTGGAGTATAACAGCCGCGGCCTGAATTACGGCGAACTTTCAAGAAGAAATATTGAAGAACTTTTTGCCAATACCCGCGATCTGGATGGGCAGAACGAAAAGAAAAATCCTCAGGATTTCGCACTTTGGAAAGCTGCTTCACCTGCACATATCATGCGCTGGAACTCTCCCTGGGGCGAAGGCTTTCCTGGCTGGCATCTGGAATGTACTGCCATGTCGACGAAGTATTTAGGTGAAAAATTCGACATCCACGGAGGTGGCATGGATTTGAAATTTCCTCACCACGAATGTGAAGTGGCACAAGGGAAAGCTTGCAACGGTACCGAACCCGTAAATTATTGGTTACATGCGAATATGCTTACGATGAACGGACAGCGCATGAGTAAATCTACAGGAAATTATATCCTCCCGATGGAACTTGTTTCCGGTAAAAACGATTTTTTCGAAAAGCCTTTCCATCCGGCGATTGTACGTTTCAATTTTTTACAGGCGCATTACCGCAGCGTTCTCGATATATCCAACGAAGCCATGGTGGCAAGCGAAAAAGGTTTCCAAAGATTGATGGAAGCCATGAAAATTGTTTCAGGATTTGCGTTTAAAATGTCAGATTCTTCAAGTTTCGACATATCTGCCTGGAAAGAAAAATGCTACGCAGCGTTGACGGATGATTTTAACTCACCGATTCTTATTTCACATTTATTCGAAGCGGTAAACTTCATCTTTAAACTTAAAGATGAGAAAGAAACCATTAATGAAGCAGATTTAAAAGAGCTTCAACAGCTGATGAACGCCTTTGTGTTTGATGTTTTGGGACTGCAGAATGTTGAGGAGAATAACAATGAAAAACTCGATCAAACTTTGCAGGTTTTAATTGAACTTAGAAATCAGGCCAGAAAATCCAAAAATTTCGAACTTTCGGACCAGATCCGCGACCGCCTGTTGGCCGAAGGTATTGAGCTGAAAGACGGAAGAGACGGAACGACGTATTCTCTGAATTAATTCTAAAAAAATACAGTTTATAAACCTTTTTGGCTCAGCGCCGGAAAGGTTTTTTTGTCTCTTGAAACTTTAGGTTTGTATTGATTTGATTTTCAGTATATAAGCCTTTAAAAATATTTAAGATTTTGACCCTAAAAAATATTGAAATTTCATAAATTGCATCATCAAATTATTTCATGTTATGAAACTGTATTTCAATATTAATTTCCGCACCAAAATGGGAGAAAATCTTCAGGTTTTGGTGATGGAGGAAGGAACCGAAGATAAAATTTATCCTTTACGATATACCGATAACGGAAACTGGACAGCTGAGGTTGATTATTTTTCAAAATGTATTACCTATAAATATACGCTTGTAGATGAAGCACAGGCTGTTCTGGACGAAGAATTTTCTTTGCACCGTTTAAATTTACCTCATAACTACGACGAATTTGTAATTTATGATGTGTGGAATTTGAAGAATTTCCCGGAGAATTATCTTAACAATAAAATCCTTAAAAATACATTCAGCGGTTTCAAACCCGAAAAGAATTCAGTTTTAAAAAGACATACTCATTTGTTCCGCTTAGAAGCTCCGGTTTATAACGGAAATTGGCAAATCGTAATTCTCGGGAATTGCGACGCGCTCGGAAACTGGGATAAAAATGGATCCGTAAACATGGCCCAAACCGATTTCGGAATTTGGGAAGCAGCGGTTGAAATTGTTTCTGATCAGATGATTCAGTACAAATACGGGCTCCGCGACCGGCATTCCGGTGAGATTTTCGATATGGAATACGGAGATAACCGATGGGCAGTACCAAACCCGGAAAAAAATATTCTGCAGATTAAAGCCGATCATTTCTTCAGGTTTAAATCTTTCGAGATGTACCACGCAGCAGGCGTTGCCGTTCCGGTATTTGCGCTCAGAACAGAAAATGGTTTTGGGGTAGGTGAATTTGCGGATTTAAAAAATCTTGCCAATTGGGCAAAAAAGACAAACCTTTCCCTTTTGCAGATTTTACCAATCAATGATACAACAGCAAATTACACCTGGACAGATTCTTATCCCTACGCAGCGATTTCTGTTTATGCGCTCCATCCGCAATATCTGTCTATTGAGAATTTAGAATATGCTCTACCGAAAGAACTCGTTGACGATTATAAGGAGCAGAAAAATGAATTGAATTCATTAAACCTTATCGATTACGAAAAAATGATTGCAGGGAAATGGAAATTTATAAATGCTGTTTTTAATCTCCATCAAACGGAAATCCTGAAAGACAGAAACTTCAAAAAATTTATAAAAGATAATGAAGATTGGCTGTTGCCTTACGCTGCTTTCTGTGTACAGCGCGACAAATATAATACGCCTAACTTCAACCTTTGGAAAACGCATAAGAAATATATCGCAGGGAAAATAGCTCCGTTTTTCAGTCCAAAAAGTAAAGATTTCGGTGCGTCGATGCTGCACGCCTGGGTACAGTACCAGTTGTATCTTCAGCTGAAAGACGCCATCGACTATACGCACAGTCTTGGTATTTCGGTAAAAGGTGATTTACCGATCGGAATCTACAGATATTCTGTGGAAGCCTGGACCGAGCCGGAACTTTTCGGAATGGATTTTCAGGCCGGTGCGCCACCAGATCAGTTCACCGAACTGGGCCAGAACTGGGAATTCCCGACGTACAACTGGGAAGCCATGAAAGCAGACGGTTACCGTTGGTGGAAGAACCGTTTCAAAGCGCTGGAGCAGTATTTTGATGCGATGAGGATTGACCATATCCTTGGGTTTTTCAGGATCTGGCGTATGCCAATGAGCGCTACCCAGGGGATTTTAGGATATTTTTATCCGGCAGTTCCGGTAAGGATGGAGGAGTTCAATGCCAGGCATCTGCCTTTTTATTACGACCGGTATTGTAAACCTTTCATCAATGATCAAATTCTTTGGGATGAATTTGGTGATGAAAGAGATAACATTCATAACCAGTTTATGAATAATCATTTCGACGGTACTTATTCTTTCAAGGAAGAATTTGACACCCAAAGAAAACTCACAGAATATTTTAAAACTAATCCGCATCCTTGGGCTGAGGAAAAACTGATTTCCCTCTGTGCAAACGTACTCTTTCTGACAGAAGAAAATGAATACGGTGAAACCGTATATCACCCCAGGTTTAATATTGATAAAACTTCCTCCTTCAACCATCTGCCTAACTGGGAAAAACAGGCGGTGTATGATCTCTATATCGATTACTTCTTCAAACGTCAGGATGGCCTCTGGTATGAAAAAGCAATGGAGAAATTACCCGTAATTCTTAATGCCACCGATATGCTGATTTGTGGTGAGGATTTAGGTTTGGTGCCCGAATCTGTTCCTCAGGTGATGGACAGACTGGGAATTACAGCCCTCAAAGTACAGCGAATGCCGTCGGAGAACATTCCGTGGTATAATCCTAAAGATGCTTCTTATCTTAATGTGGTAACGGCGAGTTCGCACGATAGTTCTACACTTCGCCAGTGGTGGCACGAAGACCGTAATTTAACCCAACAGTATTTTAACCAGCAGTTGGGTCAGCCGGGAACTGCGCCGTGGAATCTTGAGCCGCAGCTGGCAGAAATCATAATGAAACAGCATCTTTATAACGATGCCATGTTGGCCATTTTCCCGATTCAGGAGTTTTTGGCGACGGATGATGAACTGAGTAATCCGAATATGGATGATGAGAGAATCAATAATCCGGCTGTATTTCCACATTATTGGCGGTACAGAATGCACTTGAGTTTAGAAAGCCTTTTGAATAAGGAAGGTTTCAACCGAAAAATCGCAGGTTGGATTTCTGATGCTAATCGCGCGTAAATTTTTTCTAAAAAATAATAACAATTTTTGACAGAAAAGAAAAAGATTTTATCTGTTGAAAATCAGGAGTTTATAATCTTTATTAAAGAAGTTGGAGTTTTTGCTTTAACTTCTTTTTTTTATTTTAATCAAACGAATATGAAAAGTCTGTAAAATCCCTGTTTAAAGGCGTTTGAAAGGATTTGGAACATGAAAATTGGCATGCTTTTCTAATAGGTTGTAGTGAACAGCTTAAAAACAGTTTAAATAAAATGAAAAAAATACTTTTTGGACTTTCGGTGTTTTTTGCAACATTGATTTCCGCACAGAATTATCCGGATTATTATCCAAACAACAATAATGGTTATTACGACGATTACGATGATGAATTTTATTTTCCGGAAGATTATTATTACGAATATCCATCTGATTATTACAGAAACGATCTCTACCAGAGTTACTACAGAGACTACCAGCGAAGCATCTATGATGTAAACTGGAGCAGGTTTTTCTCTCAGTATCGTCTTTCGCCCTGGCAGATCCGCCAGATCATGCTGTTGAATGACCAGTTTCCGACATTCGCTTCCTGGAATTCATATTACCGATATAATCCCGACCGATGGTATTATGACAGATTCTATGCACTCGAAAGAATTTTAGGACCTAAGGTATATGTAATTTACCAGAATAATTATTACAACGGATACAATCCCGTGAATTACTGGCAAAATTACAGAAGACAACATTATGTAACCCATGTTTATGTGGTTCCGCGATACAAAAACATCAATGTAAACCGTTATAGAGTTAACAAAGTGAAATATCACCAGGCGAATCCGAGACAGAACATTGGTTTCCAGAATTCCCCACGAACAGGAAACGGTAACTGGAATAATGCGCAGAAATTTGAAGGACTGAAAAATGATGCAAATTCAAACAACAGTGCAGGAAATAACGGGTTCAGAAACGGAAATGAGGCACCGGTGAGAACTGCGCCACGGATTTCCAACGGTACAACAAGAAATAATGAGATCCCGCCACAGACTGAAACACCTCGAAATAACGGTGGGTTCAGAGACAATAACTCCGGAATAAGAAATACAGACCCACAGAGAAAGATAGAAAGTAATTCCGGAAGTCTGAGAAATCAGACTCCGGGAACAGCAACCCCGGGAAATACAGCCCGAATCCCGGGTCAGAGATTTACCTCTTTATAATTTTAGTTTTTAGTGTTAGTAGTGATGGGAGAGCGGTTTCGAAAGGAGCGGCTCTCCTTTTTTTATTTTGGCACAGTAATGGAGATAGTTATCACACAACAATTAAAATTTTTAAAATGAAAAAGATTATCACAATATTCAGTTTGGGTTTATTTGCCCTGGGTTATTCACAGACAGATTATTATAATGATTACAGAAGAAGTATTACCGATGTAAACTGGCAGACTGTAGCAGCAAATTTACTGCTGAGTCCTCAACAGAAATCTGATTTGTTTGCACTGAATAACCAGTACTCAGACTACAATTCATGGAGCCGTACGTACGGTGATAATCCAGACCGTTGGAGAACCGACCGTTACAGATCCATCGAACGAATTATGGGACCGGCGAAATATGAAAAATTCAAGAACAAATACTATAAAGGTCAGAATCCTGTAGCGGTGTACAATAGAAATAAAAACAATTATAAAAGTACACAGGTAAAGAAATATAATGCTATTAAATCGAAAAAACCCGTTACAAATAATGGGGTAAATACCAAATCGATGCAGGAATACGAGAGAAGAAAAAAATTAAACGACGGTTCGCACCTTCACGTTAGAGGAAATTCTCAGGGAAAAGGAAAGTCAAAGTAATGTCAAAGTAAAGTCAGACTGATCAGATAGATAATGAAGAGCGTACGCAGGTGCGCTCTTTTTTGTTTTAAATATTTGTGAACTTTCTATATTATAACATTATGGATTTCATTTACTTGTAAATTTGTTAGATGAAGATTTTATACGCTATACAGGGTACAGGAAACGGTCATGTGAGCCGTGCCCGGGAGATAATCCCTTATCTCAAAAAGTACGCAGAGGTAGATATCCTCATCAGTGGCACCCAGGCCGAGGTTGAAATTGATGCCGAAGTAAAATACAGATTCGATGGATTTGGATTTGTTTTCGGAAGTAAAGGTGGTGTAGACTTCCGCGAAACTTGGAAACGTTGTAATTTAAGACAGTTTATTAAAGACGTGAAAAATCTTCCGGTCCGGGAATACGATTTGGTAATCAACGATTTTGAACCGGTAGGTGCCTGGAGTTGTAAACTCTACCGAAAAAATTCTTTGGGCATGAGCCATCAGTCTGCGTATTTATCAGCTAAAACCCCGAAAATCCGTGGTTTTCACTGGGGGAAAGTAATTATGGATCATTACGCGCCAGCCACCGACTATATTGCATATCATTTTGAAAAGTACGATGACTATATCCACACCCCTGTCATCAGAACTGAAATACGTAATCTGAAACCACAGAATTTAGGTCATTACACCGTTTATCTTCCGGCCTATTCCGATGAATTCATTCTCGATAAAGTGAAAGAAGTCCCAGGTTCGAACTGGCAGATTTTCTCAAAACATTCAAAACATCACTACCGTAAGCACAATGCTGAAGTCTTCCCAATAAATAATGCTTTGTTTCAGGAATCATTAGCCAGCTGTGAAGGACTCTTAACCGGTGGCGGTTTCGAAGGTCCGGCTGAAGCACTGTATCTCGGTAAAAAGTTACTTACAGTACCCATGCATCATCAGTATGAACAGCAGTGCAATGCATTGGCTTTAGAGAAACTCGGCGTTCCCGTTATTTGGAAGGAAAATACCTTTCTGGAAAAATTAAAAAATTGGGTAGTCTCCAGTGAACGTATTGAGATTTCCTTTCCTGACGAAACTGAATATATCATAAGAAATATAATAGAAAAGTATGGTTATGAAAGCTTTAACAAAAAATTATGATTAAAATCTTTAACCTGAGCAGTTTTAATTTATCAAACCATCAAATAACAAACAAAAAATAGCGAAATGAAAAAAATTGTTTTTAGTGCAGCTTTCGTAGTGATGGGAACTTTTGCAATGGCCCAGCAAACGCCGATGATGAATAAAAAAGATCCAGCACAAATGGAGCAGAAAAGACAGGAAAAACTGAAGATGATGCAGGCTGAACTTAATCTTACCAGTGCGCAGGTAGCTCAGATCAAAGCGCTGCAGGATAAAAAAATGGCAGAGAAACAGCAAAATGCTTCACAAATGCAGGCACAAAGAAAAGCAAAAATGGAGGCTATGAAAGCCCGACAGGAACAATGGAATGCTGAAATGAGAAAAATTTTAACTCCGGAGCAATACCAAAAATGGGAAACTAAAAAACAGCAGAATATGCAGAATAAAAGACAAAAAATGCAGAAACATCAAATGAAAAGAATGTCTGTTACAAACTAGTTCATAATTTTAATTTTTAAGGGAAGCGGAAAAATTTATTTTTCCGTTTTTTTTGTGTCTATAATCTTTTATTCTCTATATTTGGTAAAAAGACACTCGTTATGATAAGTACAAAAATTGGTGCGTTAATAAACGACCAAATCGCAAAGGAACAGTATGCAGCCCAATATTATTTATCCATGTCGGCATGGTTTTCTGCCAGGGATCTGGATGGTATTGCGAATTATTTCCGCGTTCAGAGCAAAGAAGAACTCATGCATGCAGATAAGATGTTCGATTATATGATTGATGTAGGTGCAGAAATTGTGTTGGGCGAAATTCCAAAACCACCGCATGAATTTACCGATGCAAAAGAAATTTTCGAAAAAGCACTGGAGCACGAAAAAATTGTAACCAAAAGTATTTTCAATATTCTGAAAAACGCGAATGAAGAAGGTGATTTTGCAACCGTTTCCTTTTTGCAGTGGTTTGTAAATGAGCAGGTAGAAGAAGAAGCAAATGCTTCGCAGCTTGTCACCAAAATAAAAATGGTGTACGATAATCCGTCTGCCATGTATCTTTTTGATCAGGAGCTGCGGCAGAGAGTTTTTGTTCCGAATCCGGCGAATTAACCACAAAATAATTTTTGATGAAAAAATTTTACATTCTGTGGTGTGCACTGCTGTACGTTACCCTTCTTGCTCAGGATTATAATGCGTCACTAATTCCCGAAAATCTTCTAAAAAATGCTAATGCAGTCGTTCGCGAGAGTGCTGAAGATTATGTGCTGAAATCGGTTAAAGAACTGCATATTAAACAAACCCATGCTGTTACAATTCTCAACAGTGCCGGAGATGAATTTTCCACCGTATTAATACCATACAATCCCAATACTAAAGTCGGGAGTATTAAAGTAGAGGTTTATGATGCCGCAGGGAAACTCAGCAAAACCTATTCGAAAAAAGATTTCAACGATTATACCAATAATCCAAGCGCCGCTTTGTATGTAGATGACAGGATTTTGATTTTAAGGCCCATGTCTTCGCAATATCCTTATACCGTAAAATCGTATTATGAAACTACAACTTCCAATACGGTGTATCTGAATTATTTCAGGCCGGTTACTTCGTACGACATGTCGGTTGAAAAATCAACATTCACCGTGCATAATACTTCTGGAATCAATATCCGTACAAAGGTTACCGATCGGCCTCTGGCGAAACTCACACACTCCACGGAAGGAAATGTGATGAAGTATTCTTACGAGAATATCCCAGCCATTAAACATGAAGATCTTGCACCCAGCATAAGCTATTTAGTTCCTCAGGTGGAGTTTTCTCCGGAAAAGTTTACACTTGAAGGTAAAGAGGCTAATATGACCGACTGGAACAGCTTTGGGAAATGGTACTACACCCAGCTTATTAATCCGGTATCAGAAATAACACCGGAAATCAAGGCAGAAGTGCAGGCCTTAAATCTATCGGGAACCACTTCTGATAAAGTAAAAACCATTTATCAGTATATGCAGAACAAAACCCGTTATGTTCTGATTGCGATGGGGATCGGCGGGTGGCAGCCAATGCCGGCAGCAGAGGTAAGCAAAAAAGGATACGGCGACTGCAAGGCACTTACCAATTATATGCGCACGCTGCTTGCAGCAGCCGGAATTAATTCTTATTTTTCGGTGATTTATGATGATTATTCTGTCATTACTTTCGATAAAGATTTTCCCAGAATGTCGGGTAACCATGCCATTTTAATGGTTCCAACAGAGAAAGAAACCATTTGGCTCGAAAATACCTCGCAGCAGCATGCATTTAATCACCTGAGTTTTACTTCTCATCACCGAAATGTTCTGGCAGTAAAAGAAGACGGAATTCAGATTGTTGATACGCCCGTGTACAAACCGGAACAGAGCATGGAAAAACTGAATGCCAAAATTTTACTTGGAGATGATGGAGCGATTTCTTCGGATGCAAGATTTGAATTTTCCGGCGGGCAGTATGACAGTAATCTGAGACTTATAGGTCTCAAACACGACGAAATACAGGAGGCGCTGAAAAACCGCCATTATAATTTAAGGATTGATGATCTGAAGGTGAATAACCTGAAAAACGACAGAGATGAAGGCAAAATAGGTTACGACCTTTCCCTGAAAGCTAACGGATTCTCAAAAAAAATTGGCAATGATCTTTTCTTTCCGGTGATGCCGTTTTATGAGGCGGTAATGTTCAGTTCAAATGATGAAAGGAAACTTCCCTTCGAGAATTCATTTCCCTTCCAGGATGATTATGAAATCGAATACAGTATTCCGGCCGGCTATATTTTTGCTGAAATCCCAAAATCATCTTCAATTACAACTGAGTTTGGCTCTTACACCATTGATTTCATAACGAAAGATGGTAAACTGCTTGTAAAAAGAGTTTTAACGATCAACAAAGGACTCTATCCAAAAGAAAAATACAAAGAATACCTGGCGTTCCGCAAACAGACAGCCAGCCGCGACAATACTAAAATCTTACTAACAAAACAATAATGAAGAAAATTCTACTTTGTTTTGCATTCTCAGTAACAGGACTGTTGGGTGCACAACATAAATTCCTAACTTATCCAAAACTTTCAGATGAGGATCTGAAAAGCGAAAAATCTACACAAGTTTCAGATGCACCCGCAGAAATCCTTTACCGGTCCGTACATTTCCGGATTGACTACGACGGAACCCTGCATCAGAAGGTATTCAGCAGGATAAAAATTTATAATAAAGACAATGCCTCAGATTATCTGGATCACAAGGTAAGTATTTATGATGACCGCCGAGGTACTCGCGAAACTTTAGCCGACCTCAAAGCAAATACTTATAACCACGAAAATGGAAAAACAGTAAGCACAAAAATTGCTAAAGACGAAAAATATAAATCAACAGAAGACCGAAACTACGATATTACCAAATTTGCTTTTGCGAATGTGAAAAACGGGTCTGTTGTTGAATATTCTTACACCATTATCACTCCATTCCTGGGATCTATGCCCCGGATTATTATTGAGGAGGAAATCCCGATCCGGTATGTAGAATATGTTCTGGATGCCCCTGTCCCACTAGGTTATACCATTAATTATAAAGGAAGTCTAAACCCGACTCACAGGCTGGTAGAGAAAAAACCGCTTTATGGTAATGAATATCAAACGTATAGATTTGCTTATGAGAAGGTTGCGCCATATAAAGAAGAGAAATATGTTTTAAATAATGACAATTACAAAACTTCCATTAAGGCAGAACTTAATTCCACGCTTTTTAATAACGTATATAAGTCTTATGCAAACACCTGGAAGGATATTCAGGAAAGACTGTATGCCAACGACGATTTTGGTTCAGAACTTAAGAAAACCCATTTGGTGAAAGACCTGCTGCCGCAGGAAATTAAATCGATTCCGGTAACGCTTCAGCGGGCAGATGCAATCCTGAAATATGTTCATAAGAATTATACCTGGAACAAAGAAGATGCGGTTTTTTGCGACAAAGGAATCAAAAACCTGATCAATACAAAAGTTGGAAATGCTGCAGAAATCAATCTTCTTTTGACCATGCTTTTGCAAAGTGCGGGTATAAGTGCAGATCCGGTGGTACTTTCTACAGTAAACCAGGGAATATTGCTTGCTTACAACCCATCGATTGCCCAGTTGAACTATGTTTTGGCATCATTTAAAGATAAAGATAAAATTTATCTTGCCGACGGTACTGTAAAACAGAGCGAAATTAATATGGTAGCACCTAAAGCCCTCAATTATTACGGCATCATTATGGGTGAAAAAACTGCGCAGCAAATTAATATCCTTTACCCTGAAACCAGTAAAACTTTCCTTACAGTTGATGCCAAACTTTTACCGGATGGCACTTTCGAAGGTAAATTTTCGGACCGGGACACAAAACTGTATTCAATGGTGGCCAACCAAAGATTTACGGAGGACAAAGAAAAATTTGCAAAATCCTATAAAGACGATTACCGTTTCAATTTTACGAATTTGAAACACGGCCTTCAGGAAAATAACGATTTTGAAACCAGTTTCGATTTCAATTCAGATACTTTTGTTGATGTGTTGGGTGGCAAAATGGTGTTTAATCCTTTGCTTTTTCTTTATTCCCAGAAACATAACTTCGACCAAAAAGAGCCGCGAATTGCACCGCTTGAATTTTATTCAGCTTACGACAAAATTAAAAAGGTGACGATTACCCTCCCGGATGGCTATGTTTTTGAAAATGTGCCCAAATCGAAGAAATTCCGTACAGAGGATAATGCACTCCAATACACGTATCAGGTTACGCAAAACGGAAATAAGTTGACAGTTGAGACCACTACTCAGGTTGACGATTCAGTATTCCCGAAAGAATATTATCCAGCATTTACGCAGATCTTCGATAATATCACCAAACAGGAAGCACAGGTGATAACTGCGGTAAAGAAGTAAATTTTAGATGTAAATAAAATCCTGTCTCGGTTTCTGAGACAGGATTTTTTTATACATAAATCAGTTGGGTTTCCAGAACTTTTTTACCGAGTTTTTCGAGTACAGATTTGTATTCGTTTATTTGCACAAGATGTTTTTCCTGCTCAGCGCCGGTCTTAAAATCGATAATGATGTAACCGTTCCCGGTATCGATCAGTCGGTCTGGCCGGTAAATCTTCGACTCGCCGTTTGCAGAAATCATCATGTCTTTTTCGTTAATAACAACCTGATTTTCGGTGAAGTATTTCGAATAATTCTCGTTTTTAATGATGCTTAAAATCCGGTGATGAATCTCTTCTTTTTCTTCCAAGGTAATAATTCCTTCCAACACATAGGATTCGAGGGTGCGATCCACGTCTTGTTCTGAATTAATTCTGGATAAAATTTCGTGCGTAAAAATCCCCGTGCGCACTTTTTCGACCCTGTTCTGGTAATTCTTGGAGGGAGTTGCAATTTTTATAGCGTCAGGATTGCTTTTTTGTCCGCTTTTAAAAAGAATGGGTTTCGTACTGTTTTCATTACCTGTAACGTTCTGCCTTCTTTGTGGGTTTTCGTCAGCAACTTTATATAAATCAAAAGAAGAAAGAGGTTCACCGTTTTCATTCCTGGGGATTTTTGGCTCCAGAAATTCGTAAATTTCAAGGTTGTTACTTGTCTTGTTGGGCTTTTCGATATAAAAGAACAGTTCTTCAACCGCCCGCGTCGTAGCCACATATTGCAGGCAGTAGCGGTCGATTTTATTCTGATAAATATTTTCCTGATTAAACTTTGCCATGTTTTCATCATAAGCTTCAAGTTCTTTTCCGAACGGATTGATATTTACCGACGAAAGGCCGTTTTCAGCGTCAATATCAAGCCAGTTACTGAATTTTGCGTCTTTATGCTCATTTTTCATCGGAAGAAAAACCACAGGAAACTCCAAGCCTTTTGCTTTGTGGATCGTCATCAGTTTTATCGCATCCAGATTTTCTGAAGCCTGAATCGTGGTGGCATTTGCCTCTTCGTCCCAATAACGGATAAAATCTTTCAGCGTAGATACCGCGTTTTGCGAATAGGCGTAAAGCATTTCCAGATAATTGAAAAGAAAATCGGTCTCCTTATTTTGTACCGAAAATTCCTGCAGAAAATGTTCAACAAAATTATAAAGATTCAGCTGCAGTAAGTTTTTGCTGCTGAGTTGTAAACCGTATTTTTTTGCGATGAAATCCTTCATTTCAACTTTGTTTTTCAGCGCAAGCATTTCCATCATTTCTGAACTGAAATCTTTAACATCAATTCTTCCTAAAACTTTCAGATAATACAGCATTTTCACTGGAAACTGGTAGTTTTTGGGATTCTGTTCCCATCTGAGAAATTCGGTCAGCGCCAGCAAAGTCGATGATAAATTAAGCGTTAAGCCCGATTCTGAAATCGTTTTTATGTAATCTTCTTTTCCCTGATAGGTGATTTTAGCGTTTCCTAAAAGCTGCGAAAAACTGAAAATATCGAAATTTCCGCGGCAAAGAATCGTGATATCCGAAAGTTTAAAGCCTTTATCAATGCAACGTTGTATGTCTTCCCGCATTTTTTCGGCAACTTCTTCGTAGAAAA
>JAHRWY010000117.1:0-4415 GCA_019104935.1 Kaistella sp. | reverse complement strand
TATTTGCCAACCCATTAAATCTACATGTCTTTACATACTGAACATATCAAAATAGCAAATACGCTAATTTATATTGCTAAAAAGTTGGGAGGAGTCTATTTGACAAAAGCGTTAAAACTGCTTTATTTATTAGATGAAACTTCAATCAAAGAAACGGGTGTGCCTTTTTCATGGATGGAATACAAAGCATGGAAAATGGGTCCAGTGCCGAAAGAATTGTATACAGAATTAAGAGATATCCTGCCCCAGGAAAAGGAGATCACATATCTTTCGCATTTTATTAAAGTAGAGAAAAGGCCTAATCCTATTTCATCTGAATCTCGCGACTCTTTTTTTATAACTGCTAAACATAATTTTTCAGAAGAGGAATTTTCAGAATACGATATCGAATTAATGGATAGAATTCTGGAAGAATATGGTCATTTAGCAGGCGGGGAAATAATTGATATGCTTCATAAGCAAGGTTCCCTTTGGGATAAAGTTGTCCAAGATAAGGAGTTGCAGTTGCAGTTTGCTTTGATGCAGAATAGGAGTGATTATACGATTCCTTTTACGGATCTTATAAAAGATGATGAGCTTAAACAAATGGCTTATAAATCTGCATTCGAATCTTCTCTGTCCTACAACGAATGTTCTTTATAAATGTTTACAAAGGGTAGTATTTACTTCATTAATAATTACCATTATGAAGACGGCGGCACGCCAACTAATAAATTATTACTTGTAGTTTGTATCGACGAAGAAAACTCTTTGCTACTACGTGCTTTGCCAACATCACAACAAAAAGTTCCCGATCAACTGGTAAATCACGGCTGCACTAATAATTTAACATTTTCCTTTTTTACCTTCTTAAAAGATAGGGTTATTGGTACTGATAGTAGCGGCAATGATTTTAGTTTCGACAAAAATACATTTGTGTTTTTTAGAGACAATATTGAAGTGATTTCTTATCAAACAATTTTGAGTTATTATCCTGATAATGCAACATTACTTGGTGAATTGTCAGAAGATGAATATAACAGATTTATAAAATGTATTAAGGGCAGCAAAATGTTGCGTAAGAAACATAAAGAATTTCTTACTGCCAATTTATCAGATTAGTTTCTATAAGGGAAGGTTGAAAGAATGCCCGCTCTGGCACAGCAAATAACATAATTGTAATGATAGTCAATCTGCCTAAGCAATCCGTTGCCCTCCAATCCCTACACTTCTGTACGAATTCAAAAACCGGGTTGTCTTGCGGAAGCTCATTTCTAGGCTTAAAATCAAAAAACTTATTAAGGCTATCGTGAATATTCGGTCAGTGACCAAAATAAAAAAACACGGCCTGTTGCCGTGTTTTTTCATTACATTTTCGTCCTTAATAAGTCATCTCTTATTCAAACCGGTAACCCACTTCTTTCATTTCAGAGTAGGATTGTGTTCCCAGATCCGTGGCCACGGCTCTTCCATCCAGGCTGTGGCTTACGGTTCCTTGCGTTTTTAAATATTCTTCCACAGCGTCGTGCAGGGTATACGCTTCAATGCTCACGTCACTGGCATTCTTCAGCCGGCACATGGTGCTAAGAGGTTCGCCGGTCCGGTTGCAGGAAGCCATGCGGTATTTACGTTCCCCCTCCAGCGGTTTTCCCTGAATGGTGATTTCACTGATGCGGCGGCCGTATGACTGGGAACTGTCAAATTTCAGCGTCATACCGGCAAACCTTACGAGCCAGCCGCCAAAACGTTTTTCGTAGTCTTGCGAGTACACATTTTCAATTTCTTTTTCTAGCCATTCTTTGATCTGGTTTCCTGTGACAGTACCCGTTTTCATGTGCTCATCAACCGGAAGAATGCGCCAAAGGTCTTCTTTGGTAATGACTTTCTTGCCCGTTTCATCCGGTAGGATCGGCACGCCGAAACGAAATCCGTTGGAAGTCGCAAAATCAACACCTGTTTTCCATAGCAGGGCGTCGGTAATCATATTGTCCATCGGGTTTTCTACCACCAGGTATCGGTACAGCGGTGTGGCAGTGTAACCCAGTACTTCATCCATTTCTCCTTGGTAAGGCTGCAGCGCCTGGTCGATAACCTGCTGCACTTTTTCGTCAGCCGTAAAAAGCTCCGGCGATACTTCGACAAGCTCATAAGAGTAATCTACCATTTGGTGATCCTTTACACGAACCTCGAGTTTGCCTAGAAAGGAACCGAAAGCACCCGGTTCCACCACGCGGCTGTATTTTCCTTCAATCGGTTTCCGAACCCTCTCGTGGGTATCGTTTCCAAAAATAAAATCAACGCCTTCAGCCTCCGGGCTGTTCGCAAGTGCTACCTCTTTCGCCAGGCCAATATGGGCAATAACAAATACAAGATCTGCCTTTTCTTCCTCTTTCATTTGGCGCACAAGGGTCTGAAGGTTGTGTTTCACCGGAGTAAAGGTGATGCCCTCGCTGTAAGTGGGGTTCTGTCTTTCCGGAATTTCAGGGTCATTGTATCCTATAAAGGCGATCTTTATTCCATTTTTTTCGGTGACCCAATGAGTGGGAAACAGCGGCATTCCACTGTCCTCATGAAACATATTGGCTGCAATGACCTGGGTTTGATAGCCGTTCATTACATCCATCATCACCTCTTTGCCATAAATCACTTCCCAGTTGCCGGGAATGAGTACATCATAAGTCATGGCCTTTACAATGTCGGGAAAAAAACTGCCCTGGGTTTTCATACTCGCGCCACTTCCCTGAATGAGATCTCCGCCGTCAATAAACAGCGTTCCTGCGGGGTTTTCTTTTTTAAGGACCTCCACAAGGGTCTTCAGGTGCGCCAGGCCGCCCGCTTTCCGGAAGACCGGTTTTCCGTTTTCAACAAAAAGTTCGTCGTGGGAATTCAGGTAGGCATGGATATCTGCAGACTGAAGTATGGTGATGGTTTGTTCGTTCATAATAGGGTGTTTTAAGGATTTTATGGAGCGCATTGTAATGCGGTTTTTAATGAAGTTAGTGAGATATTTCATTGTCAATTAAAGATTGACCATTTTATGTGCCATTTCCTGCAGACTGAAAATGTAAAGGAGTGCATGGTCCGGGGTGACTGCTTGCTGCCTTCCGCAGTTTGTCAGGTGGTGGATGTTTGTTACGCTAAACATTTTATTCACTTAAAAGCCCGTCAATCTCTTTAAAGAAAGAGGCTTTACTGTAATCGGCCATCCCGGCGTGATGAAGACGGATTTTTCCGGTTTTGTCGAGCACAACCGTCGTCGGGAGTGAGCCATTGAAATACGACGTTGGAATATTTCCTGCAGGAATAAGGAAAGGTAGCGTGAAATGCTCCTTTTTTAGATAGTTTTCCCCCAGTGAAGTCTGCTCATCCATATTCACGGTTAGAAAAACGACATCCGGATTGTTTTGGTATTGGTCGTAAAACTTCTGGATCGAAGGGAATTCCGCACGACATGGCGGACACCACGAAGCCCAGAAATTAATGAAAACCACCTTACCCTTCAGGTCCTTTGTGCTGATCATATTACCGGTTTCGTCCTGAACGCTCATTTCTTCGGCTGCTTCAGGTAATTCTGCAGTCAAAATTTCCTGTTGATCTTTCATCTCTGCATTCATGATCCCTGTTGAAATCATTTGCCGCATTAACCATGATTTTGCATCTGGGCTTATAAGCAAAACAATGAATACACCGACAAGTATTGCGGTACTCCAGTTATTTCTAAGCCATACTTTTATTTTTTCCATGCTTTCTTTTTTTTAATTAATTTTTAGTCATTTCGTTTAATGCTTGATAGAGTTCGGGGTTGGCAAAATTTCTGGCACCCTGAATATTAGCTTCCAAATCCCCGTTTTTATCGAAAATGAGCGTAGTTGGGATCGCCCCCTGAAACAGGTCAGACGGAATAGTGCTGCCTGAAAGATAAACCGGAAGATCCAGTTTTCTGTCTGCCATGAATTTCTTCGATTTTTTAAGATCAGCCTCTACATTGAGAAGGATGAAAACAATCTTGTCATTTCCTTTAAATTTATTTTTTAATTCAGCAATGGTGGGCATTTCTTCAACACATGGTGCGCACCATGTCGCCCAGAAGTTGATGAAAACCACCTTACCTTTCATTTCCGATAATGAGATGTTTTTGCCATTCTCGTCTACGAAAATAAGATCGTGCTTTTTTCGTTCTTCGTTTTTGTTATTGACGCTTTCCTTGTATGATTTTTCCTCCGACAGCTGGGCGGTCACGGAAAATGAAATGGTGAGTGCTGCCAAAAGCACTGCATTTTTTGTAAGGTTTAAAAGGGTATTCATTTTAAATTATTTTTTAGAGGTTTCTACTTTTCCTTCTTTTATCTCTTCAGAAGGGTTTTTTAATATTTTGTCTTTTGGATACAGGTCTCCGAATACTTCCGTAAGGTTATTGTAAGAAATACCTTCTTTTA
>JAHRWY010000100.1:0-4106 GCA_019104935.1 Kaistella sp. | reverse complement strand
GGTTTGGGTCATTACCGGAATTATGACTGTTGCTGCTGCAATTTCGTATGGTGAACTCTCAGCAATGTTTCCGAAAGCCGGCGGACAATACACTTATATCACCGAAATTTTTGGTAAAATGACCGGATTTCTTTACGGTTGGGGATTGTTTACTGTCATCCAGACCGGAACAATCGCTGCTGTAGCTATGGCT
This sequence comes from Kaistella sp., assembly GCA_019104935.1. Classification (GTDB taxonomy): domain Bacteria; phylum Bacteroidota; class Bacteroidia; order Flavobacteriales; family Weeksellaceae; genus Kaistella. The sequence goes on along the minus strand of JAHRWY010000100.1, from coordinate 3,913 downwards.
TTTGGAAAATTTACGGCCTATCTGATTCCTGCGCTTAACAATTCCGACCCTATTTTCCAAAGCGGAACTTTCAGGATCACCTGGGTTCAGATTTTAGCCATTGTAGTTATTCTATTGCTCACGTATATCAATACGAAAGGAGTTAAAAACGGCAAATTTCTACAGAACCTATTTACAACTTCCAAAATAGTCTCTTTGTTAGGAATTATTGTTTTCGGATTTCTTTTCGTGAAAGATTCGCAGTGGGCTTCGAACATGAGTTTTGGCTGGAACAGTTTTCAGGATTTTGGTAAAGAAGTAGGGAATGATCTTGTGCCAACCGGCTGGAAATCCATCGGAAGCATCACTCTTCTTGGCGGAATCGCTGCTGCCATGGTGGGTTCGGTTTTCAGTTCAGTAGCCTGGGAAAACGTAACTTTCGTTTCCGGTGAAATCGAAAATCCAAAGAAAAATGTCGTAAAATCAATGGTTCTGGGAACTTCTGTGGTGATGGTTTTGTATATGTTGGTGAATTTCGTTTATCTGAATGCTCTCGACCGCGATGCCATTGCATTCGCTGATAAAAACCGTCCCGCTGTTGCAGCTTCCGAAGTCATTTTCGGAAACCTCGGGACTGTAATTATGGCAGTTTTGGTGATGATTTCCACTTTTGGCTGTATTAACGGATTGGTGTTAGCAGGCGCACGGGTATTTCAAACCATGGCAAAAGACGGATTATTTTTTAAACAGGCCATTGCAAATAACCGGAACGATGTTCCCGAAAAATCGCTCTGGATGCAGGGGATTTGGGCTTCAGTTCTTGCGCTCAGCGGGCAGTACGGCGATTTGCTCGATATGATTTCGTTCGTCATTGTGCTGTTTTACATGATCACGGTTTTCGGCGTGATCTACTTAAGAATCAAAAAACCTGGAATCGAAAGACCGTACAAAACCTGGCTTTATCCCGTTACGCCATTAATTTATCTCATTATTGGTACTGCATTTTGCGTCCTCCTCATCTGGTTCAAACCACAATATACCTGGCCTGGCTTCATTTTAATTTTACTCGGTCTGCCGGTTTATTGGTACATCAACAGGAAAAAATCTGCTTAGTTTTTATTCAGGAGCAACTATATTTCGGCTACTTCCGAAATCCCGACCTGCTGTTCATTACAATCTTTTTTCAGGTTGCGGCAGCAAAGCCTCCGAAACCTGAAAAAAGGATTTCCATTGCCATCAGGGCTAGAACTTCATTAGGTTTTTCTTACAGAATTTCCGTTTAATTATGTTATTTTTAACAAAAAATTGAAATGTCAGCATTACTTCCCGTTTTCCAGTCATCATATCTCTACGAAATCGAATTGGCTAAAACCAAGCTCGCTTCACGAGATATTCCCAGTTATATTAAAAACGAATACGTCAACAATATTGCTGTATTCCCGATTTCCCAAAATTATTTTCTCCTTGTAAATGAACGGGATTTGGAGATTGCCCGGCAGATTCTTCAGGAAAATAACGAAGTCGGGGAAGAATAAACCTTATGGGTTTCAACAAATATTTCTCTAAAAAATTCCAATAAAATTCACTGAATTTTTTCATGTTTCTCCATCCAAAAACCCTGCGTTTTCCTTTTGAGCTGCCTTATAAATTCCTTATCTTTGGCTCAAATTTTACAAGAAAATGATTGAGTGGAAAACCGTAAAAGAATACGAAGATATTACCTACAAAAAATGTGGCGCAGTAGCCAGAATCGCTTTTAACAGACCGGAAGTACGAAACGCCTTCCGTCCCAAAACAACCTCCGAATTATACGATGCTTTTTATCACGTTTCAGAAGATCCTTCTGTTGGCGTGGTTTTGCTTACCGGCGAAGGTCCAAGTCCGAAAGATGGTGGCCATGCATTTTGTAGCGGCGGCGATCAGAAAGCCCGAGGAGAACAGGGATATGTAGGCGACGACGGACGTCACCGTTTGAATATTCTTGAAGTTCAGCGTTTAATCCGTTTTATGCCCAAAGTGGTGATTGCTGTTGTAAACGGTTGGGCTGTAGGTGGCGGACATTCTTTACACGTAGTTTGTGATCTTACGCTGGCAAGTGAAGAACATGCAATTTTCAAACAGACTGACGCTGATGTTACCAGTTTTGATGGCGGTTACGGTTCTGCTTATTTAGCGAAAATGGTGGGTCAGAAAAAAGCCCGCGAAATTTTCTTTTTAGGAAGAAATTATTCTGCCAGAGAAGCCGAAGCAATGGGAATGGTTAACGCCGTAATTCCTCACGCAGAACTTGAAGAAACATCTTATCAGTGGGCGCAGGAGATTTTAGGGAAATCGCCAATGTCGATCCGAATGCTGAAATTTGCAATGAACCTAACCGATGACGGTATGGTAGGACAGCAGGTTTTTGCCGGCGAAGCCACCAGACTTGCCTACATGACGGAAGAAGCCAAAGAAGGCAGAAACGCATTCCTCGAAAAAAGAAAGCCTGATTTCGGTGAAAATAAATGGATTTCTTAAATAGATTTTTAGATTATTGATTAGACAGGAAATTTGTACTGTCTAAAGTTTAAAGTTTAAAATTTAAAATCTGAAAATTTATGATGGATTGGATACAAGCCGCACGATTGCGCACTTTGTCGCTTTCAATAAGCGGAATTATAATGGGTTCTTTCATCGCAAGATGGAGAATACTTGAAAACGGAGGAACCTGGGACTGGCAGATTTTTGCAATGGCGCTGCTGGTGACCTTACTCTACCAGATTCTTTCAAATTTTGCCAACGATTACGGCGACGGCGTAAAAGGAACCGACAAAAATAGGATAGGAGAAGCCGAGCAAAGAGCCGTAGCTTCTGGAAAAATTACCGCAAAACAAATGAGAAATGCTGTGATTTTATTCGCAATTCTTTCGTTTTTGGCGACCGTTGGACTTTTGTATTTTGCGTTTTTTAAAGAAAATTTAATGAATGAATTCTACATTTTTGTAGGATTGGGAATAGCTTGTATTTTGGCTGCGATTGGTTACACAGTCGGCAAAAAACCTTATGGATACTTAGGTTTGGGAGACGTTTTCGTTTTTGTTTTTTTTGGATTGGTTTAGGTTTGTGGAAGTTATTTTATCTTTACAAAAACATTTAAAAGGGACATTCTTTTAACAGCAACAGCTATTGGAATGATGAGCGCCGCAGTCCTTAATCTCAACAATATGCGCGATATCGAAAGCGATGCACTCAGCGGAAAGAAAACCCTGGCCCTGAGAATGGGTTATAGATATGCAATGGTTTACGAAATCGTTTTATTGCAGCTTCCTTTAATCCTGATGTTGGCTTTTATGATGATGAACGGACTGCATACCCAGGGCAATTATTACGCGTTTATCTTTTTTATTCTCGTATTCCCAATGACGGCACTTAGAAGAAAAATCATGCAGACGAAAGAACCAAAAGAACTCGATCCATATCTGAAACAGGTAGGGATTTTTACGCTCGTCATGAGTGTTTTGGTAGCTTTCGGACTTAATTATTTTAATTAAAATCAAAAAAAAATGAAAATTCAGTTCCTCGGACAAAACTGCTTTTTGTTCAATTATAACGGTAAAAATATTCTTAGCGATCCATTTTATAATTTCCAGAAAGAAAAATCAGGATTTGATATTACGGCGCAAAAAATTGATTATGTGTTGATTACGCATGCACACGGAGACCATACCGCAGATGTGAAAGAAGTTTTGCATCATCATCCGGAAGCACAAATCATCGCGCAACCAGAAATTTGCGGCTATTTCAACCATACAAATTCCATTGACATTAATTTTGGCGGTTCTGCTAAGTTTGATGATATGAAGATTTCTATGGTTCCGGCTTCGCATACGTCGAGTTTTCCAGACGGAACTTACGGTGGTGAGCCTTGCGGATACATTTTCAGATTTCTGGGCAT
>JAHRWY010000267.1:0-7770 GCA_019104935.1 Kaistella sp. | reverse complement strand
AGCGGTTTTATTCCGATTTCATAAGTTGCAGCGGCAGTTCTTGGAATTGCTACAATGGGACCGATACATAACATAATGAGAAACGCCAAAACGGTAACTACAAAAGGATTAACCTTTCGGCCGAGATCCGTAAATGATGTACCGAAAAGCACCACGGTAAGCACACCCAAAAAAGGTGCAATAATTCCTGTGGTGAAGAAACCAGCAACAGCAGCGAACCATTCGCTTCCGGATTTCAGTCCGATAAAAGGAGGGAGAATTAAATTTCCCGCTCCAAAAAACATCGCAAAAAGTGCAAAACCCAAGGTTATTGCCGTCCCGAATTTATTTTTCATTGCAATATGCAGTTCTCTGTATGATTGAATTTTAAAGTTTTTAGGAATTCTTATAAATCTCCACCATGATTATCCAGCTGGCCTTCCCATTTGGAAACAGAAGACGTTGCAAGAGCATTTCCTAAAACATTCGTCATGCTTCTTCCCATATCGCAAAAGTGGTCAATAGGCAAGATTAAAGCGATACCTTCCGGCGGAATGCCGAACATGGTACAGGTTGCTACAATAATTACAAGACTCGCTCTCGGTACTCCTGCAATTCCTTTTGAGGTAAGCATTAAAACCAAAAGCATGGTAATCTGCTGGCCCAAAGTCATATCGATTCCGTAAATCTGTGCAATAAAAATCGCGGCAAAAGTCATATACATCATACTTCCATCGAGATTGAAAGAATATCCGAGTGGGAGAATAAAAGATACAATCCGGTTGTTACATCCAAATCTTTCGAGTTCTTCAACCAGTTTTGGGAACACAGCTTCGGAACTTGTAGTGGAAAAAGCAATTAATAAAGGAGCTTTAATTCTGCGTAAAAGTTCGAAAAGGCGGTTTCCTAAAATCAGATAACCTACAATAAGTAGAACCAACCATAAGATACCAAGGGCAAAAAAGAAGTCACGCAGATAAATTGCATACACTTTAAAGATTTCAAAACCATTGGTTGCTACCACCGCTGCAATAGCACCTAAAACTCCCAGCGGTGCAAACCACATGATATAACCCACCATTTTCAAAATCGCGTGTGCACAAATATCAAGAGCACGGACAATTGGCTTTGTATATTCTTCGCCCATATTGGCCAGGGCAACCCCAAACATAATAGAGAATACTACAATCTGAAGCACTTCATTCGTAGCAAACGCCTCGAATAAACTTTTCGGGATAATGTGTTTCACAAACTGCTCTAATGAAAGTCCCTGGCTGTTTGCCACTACTTCACCGGCATCTCCCGCAGCAGGAATAGGAAGCTGCATGACTTTGCCCGGCTCCATCCAGTTTACTAAAACAAGTCCTATCGTAAGTGATACCAGCGAGGCTGTAATAAACCAAAGCATTGCTTTTGTGCCTACCCGGCCGATCATCTTAATATCACTCATCTTGGCGATACCCACCACCAATGTTGTAAATACCAGCGGAGCAATAATCATCTGCACCAGCCGGATGAAAACAGTTCCTAATAATTTGATGTTCTTCGAAAATCCTTCGGAGTTTTCAGGGTATTGGGTATGTACGATCCCGCCCATTACAACTCCTACGATAAGTGCAACGATAATGGCGATGAACAGTTTGTTTTGTCCTTTCATGAATTTTGTTTTTGTTGTGAGTACCGCCATTGGCAGTCTTTAGAAACATGGTTTTGTAAGAATTACAAATATATGTTTTTTTATGGAAAACCATCAACAATGCCCAATCTGGGACTGACTTCATAAAAACCGCAACAAATCATTGTCAAAAAAAAAACCTCTGAAAAATTCAGAGGTTACATTTATTTTTTTTAAAAAAAGTTATGCTCTTAAATATCTTGAATAAGCATAACCTTCTTCTCCATCGGCGGTTCTTACTTTCCACCAGTCGTCTGAAGTCTGCTCTACCAAAGTAACAGATTCGCCTTTTGCAGCTTTCCCTACGATGGCAGCTTCTGTTGAAGGTTCCTGTCTTATATTAAGGTTAGAATCTTCTGTAGCAACGGTTAACGTAGAACCTGACGCCAAACCTGCCACCTGAACATCAACATTGATATCCGAAGCGGAATAGGTGGAATCGATGGCTCCCAAGGCATTCCAAACTGCGTCTTTTGCTGCTGTTGAAGCGGCGTTTCCTGACACATAAAGAATTCCGTCCTGCTCTGTTACCTGAAGATTGGATACTCCCGCTGACTGAGCAGCCGAGATTACTCCTGCGTATTTATCCTGTAATGCACTCATATCTAATTATTTAACAGTATAATTATAATTAACTTTTCCAGCCTGTAACGCATCAACCGACATTTTAATTTTTCTCGCCTGTTCTGGGGAAACATTTCCGGTAAGGGTTAATTCACCATTGATCACTTCTACCTTAACTGAAGGGAAATCTTTAACCGCATCGGTTACTTTCTGCTGAACTGCAGGATCAACCGCAGATACTGTTTCTACTACCACAGGAGCTTCAATTGTAGCCATATCCATTACATCCTTAATTCCAGGGATTGCTTTTAAAGAAGCGATCATTGCATCTTTTGATGCCTGATCTGCAAAAGTTCCGCTTAAATGAGCAGTGCCGTCCTTTACTTCAACTGAAGCTGTAGGATTAGAGGTTACTACTGTTGTAGCCTGGGTTTGAAGTTCTGCATCTGTAACTTTCTTTTTACAAGAGATAGAACCGAACGATACTGCGAGCGCTAAAGCCGCCATTGCGATTGTTTTTTTCATAGTGAATTTATTTATTGTTAAAATTGGTTATCAAATTTAAAGATAAAACCGAAGTTTGATTCTTAATTAAATACTAAAGTTTTCTTAAATTTCTGAGATGCCCCCTCTGATTCGGTGGAATCCCCGAGGCATATTCTGACTGTATTATTCTCAAATATACATTTTTAAATTTAAATTTTCAAACTTTTTCTTGAATGGTGCGAAATGTAAGATTTACCCTTGGCGCAGTCACTCTTTTTGTTGGCGGAAGTCGATGGAGCCAATACGACTGTGTTTCATCTCTCATGACCAGAAGGCTTCCGTGCTCCAAAAGCAATTCAACTTTTTCGCCGGTTACTTTATGTTTGAACGAAAATTTTCTTTCGGCCCCCAAACTCAATGAGGCAATTGCTCCGTTTTTTTTAAGGTCCTTTTCCGCATCGCTGTGGTACGCCATTCCTTCGTCTCCGTTATGATAAAGATTCAGCAGGCAGGAATTGAATTTCTCTCGTGTTTTTTCCTCGACGAGTTTCTTCAAAGCAAGAAGTTCCTCGGTCCAGGACAACGCCGTTTTTGTGATTTTGGAATAAGTGTACTGAAAACCTTCGTCACCATACCACGCCACTTTTCTTTTAGTAACAATCTTTTTTCCAAATATTACGGCTTCATCATTTTTCCAGGCAATATTTTTTAAGAGCTTCCAGTAAAAAAAATCTGCTTTATCCGCATCCAATATTTTGCCATAATAATTTACGGTTCCATCTTTTGGAAGTAAATTAACATCTGGTTCAGCAAAATTTCCGAATAAACTCATCATAGAATTATTTACAAAATCAAATTTCTGATTTTTTTTATACATTCGTTCAAAATTAGTCTCAATGAAAAAACTCTTACAGATTCTTCTCATTTTCTGCTTCATCACGTTGTTTGCGCAAAACAGAGCCGATAACACATTCGTAAAAGAAAACTTTATTAAAAAAGAGGTGTATATCCCCATGCGCGACGGTGTGAAATTATTCACTTCAATTTACATTCCGAAAGACATTTCCAGAACAAAAAAATATCCTTTTATCATGCAGCGTACCTGCTACAGCGTTGCTCCGTACGGCGAAAATGAATACCGCGCTTCTTTAGGACCCAACAAATATCTGATGAATGACAAATATATTTTCGTTTATCAGGATGTTCGTGGCAGATACATGAGCGAAGGGACTTTTACCAACATGACGCCACAGGTTGAGCGTAAAACTAAAAAAGACGTTGATGAAAGTACCGATACCTATGACACGATTGAATGGCTTCTGAAAAACATTGGCAACAATAACGGCAAAGTTGGTCAATACGGAACTTCTTATCCGGGATTCTATACCGCGGCCGGAATTCTGGCAGATCATCCTGCTTTGGTTGCTTCTTCACCTCAGGCACCGATTTCAGACTTCTGGAATGATGATTTCCTTCACAACGGGAAGTTTATGCTCGGTTATTTCCGCACGTTTCCGGTATTTGGCGTTCAGAAAACCAAAGCAGAAAACAAAGCCTGGTATGGGGATTCTTTTGTAAAACAAACCTCAGAAGACGGTCTCAAATTCTACCGTGAAATGGGCACTTTAAAAGACGGATACGAGAAATATTACAAGAATAATTTCTTCATGACCGAAATTATGAATCACCCAAATTACGATGAATACTGGCAAAAAAGAAGTCTGCTTCCCCATCTTAAAAACGTAAACCACGCCGTAATGACCGTCGGCGGCTGGTTCGATGCAGAAGATTTATCGGGCCCGCTGAATATTTACAAAACTATTGAAAAAACCAGTCCGAAAGCCAAAAATACCATCGTGATGGGACCATTTTCTCACGGAGCCTGGGCAAGGGAAACCGGAAAACATTTCCATAATGAGATTTATTTTGGAGACAGCATTGCCACCTATTATCAAAAGAATCTGGAAACGAAATTTTTCAGCCATTACCTGAAAGGAAATACCAAAACCGACGCCGGGCTGCCGGAAGCCGTGATGTACGACACCGGAAAAAAAGAATGGAAGGAATTCAAAAATTATCCACCAAAAGAAGCGGTAAAACTAAACTTTTATCTTGCCGACGGAGCCCTGAAAAACAGCGCCTCGAACACCGTTTCTGAATATTACAGCGATCCGAACAATCCAGTTTTAAGTTCTGATAATTTAAAAGATTTCAATGGATTTACGCCAAGAAACTACATGAGCGAAGACCAGCGTTTCGCAGTCGGCAGACCGGATGTTTTGACTTTCACTACAGAACCGTTGACGGAAGACCTTACTTTCGGTGGAGAAATCATGGCAAAACTGAACATCGCTTCCACTTCTACTGATGCGGATTTCGCAGTGAAACTGATCGATGTTTATCCTGAAAATTTCAAACCGGCGGAAAAGAAAGACGGCGTTATTTACGGGAATTACCATCAAATGGTAAGAAGCGAAATTATGCCGGCAAGATTCAGAAATTCGAGAGAAAAATCTGAAGCTTTGGTTCCGAACCAGAAAACCGCGGTTAATTTTCAGCTTCAGGATGTGATGCACACTTTCAAGAAAGGTCACCGGATCCAGATACAGATTTCGAGCACGTGGTTCCCGCTGTTTGCTGTGAATCCACAGAAATTTATGGATAATCCGAACTTTGCAACAAAGGAAGATTACACCAAAGCGTTCATTAAAATCTTCGGTGACAGTTCTATTGAAGCCGACATTTTGAAGTAAAGCAAGAGCCATGTGAAAAGTAGGAAGAGCAAGGAAAATTTACCGATAGTGTAATTAAAAAAATCAAAAAAGCATTTCTAAAATTTAGAAATGCTTTTTTAGGTATTAAAACTTGATTCTTTTTCCCTTTTTACTTGGCTCTTCCCAAATGATAATAAGCCAACATCTTGTAATAAAGCTTTGCCGCAAGAAAAGCAGTTGGTTTCGGCATCGGAGAATCCATTAATTCTACAATATCAAATGCAACTACATTGCATTTTTCGAAAACTTTCTTCAGCAATTCCAAGGTTGGATACCACTGCAAACCGCCCGGTTCGGGAGTTCCTGTGGAAGGAGCAATTGATGGATCGAAAGCATCCAAATCGATCGTGATATATACATTTCCCGAAACTCTTTCTAAAACATCATCGATCCAATTCGGGTTGCTGTGTATTTCATGTGCCCAAAAACAATTTCCTTCTTGTACATATTTCATTTCCTCTATATCTCCAGAACGAATCCCGACTTGAACCAAATTATGTTTCTGGCTTGCTTCGAAAACCGCACAAGCATGATTGGAAGTGCTTCCGTGAAAATCCGGACGCAAATCGGTGTGTGCATCCAGCTGAAGAACGGTAAGATTTTCAAACTTTTCGCCTACCGCGCGAATAGAACCAATAGAAACCGAATGTTCGCCACCGAATAGCGTGAATAATTTATCTTCATGACCCAGCAATTCTTTAGTTTTCTGATAAACTGCTTCTGTCATTGCTTCCGGCGAAGATTTCTCTGTAATCTCGCCTGCAAGGTAAACTCCTTCAAGATAAGGTTCGGTGCCGGTTTCGATGTCGTAAAGCTCCATATTTTCTGAAGCATCAAGAAAAAGTTCCGGGCCTTTGTCGGCACCTTTCCCCCATGTTGAGGTTCCGTCGTAAGGAACGGTTACGAGCACTACTTTTGACGATTCTAACTGAGCGTTTTCTTCCGGAATTCCAGCATATGTCTGCATAGGATATTTAAATTTTTAGGTTGAATAATTAAGATTTCAAAGATAAAAAAAAACGGTGGTAACTCATGGCACTTTTCTCACACGCCCGATTTCCGAAAAAAATGATAACTTTATGCAAAACTTCATGTGATGGAACCAAATAATATCGAAAACAGAAACGGAAAGTGGATTTGGGGAATTTTTTACTACAATAAAGAAGACGACAGAATTTTCCCTCCAAAAAGATTTCCCTGGATGGGTTGGACCGTGAATTTTGCGAACTGGAAATCGATAGCAGCACTCGTCGCAATGCTCATATTTTTCTATTTTATTGTATTCATGATCGAAAAAAACAAGTAACAAACAGCTGTTTATAATACTTACTGCACTTTTTTTACCTTTGCGAAAATAATTGATATGCCGCTAAAAGCAGTTCTTTTCGATATGGACGGTGTGATTGTGGACACAGAGCCGCTGCACCGAAAAGCTTATTTCAAAATGTTTGACGATTTGGGAATCGAGGTTTCCGAAGAGCTTTACACCAGTTTCACCGGCTCATCTACGAAAAGAGTTTGCACCACTTTGGTTGAAAAATTCAATCTGGAGGTATCTCACGAAGACCTCGCCGCCATCAAAAGGAATTATTTCAAACATTATTTTGATCATGATCCGGATTTCGATTTAATCTCCGGAGTGCGAAATCTGATCGAAAATTACTATGAAAACGGCATCAAACTCGTTTTGGCTTCTTCTGCTCACATGAATACGATCAACTGGGTCTTTGAAAAATTCGGTCTTGAACAATATTTTATTGGAAAAATAAGCGGTGCCGATCTGCAGGAATCCAAACCTCATCCGGAAATTTTTATCGTGGCCGCGGAAATGGCCGGTGAAGACAAAGAAAACTGCATGGTGATAGAAGATTCCACAAACGGAATTGAAGCTGCATATTCCGCAGAAATCTTTTGCGTGGCATACCAGAGTGCGCATTCAACCCATCAGGTTTATGACAAAGCCAGCCTGCTGGTTTCAGATTTTACCGATATTGAATTTGAGAAAATTTCTAAATATTTCTAATAAAATTAAAAAAAAAGGAGCAAACTCATGTTGCTCCTTTAGTTTTTTTAGTAACCTAAAAGTTTTAAAACTTCATCCGGTTTCTGTTCTTCGCGGAAGACTTCGTAGGTGAAATTCCCGTCCTCGTCTTTGTTGATGAGGATATGCCTCGGCTGCGGCATCAAACAGTGATGAACGCCACCATATCCACCGATGGTTTCCTGGTATGCACCTGTGTGGAAAAACCCGATGTACAAAGGCTTTGTATCACTGAAAACCGGCAGATAAAT
>JAHRWY010000249.1:0-4879 GCA_019104935.1 Kaistella sp. | reverse complement strand
ATTTGGAAAAACTCGAAGAGGTTTACAAAACCTATCCGAAAGAAAAAATTCCGTTCTGTCTAATTACCATTACGTGTAATTCTTCCGGCGGACAGCCTGTGTCTTTAGAGAACATGAAGGCCGTGAAAGAACTTTCAGACCGGTACGGAATCCCGATTTATTTCGATTCTGCACGCTTTGCGGAGAACGCTTATTTCATCAAAAAAAGAGAAGCAGGACAGGAGCACCGCACCATCAAAGACATCGCGAAAGAAGTATTCTCTTACGGCGTTGGGATGACGATGAGTTCGAAGAAAGACGGTCTTGTAAACATCGGAGGGTTTATCGCTTTGAATGACGAAAATATTTTCCGGGCTGCATCTAATATCACCATTATTTACGAAGGTTTCATCACCTACGGCGGAATGGCCGGCCGCGACATGGCTGCACTGGCGGTAGGTTTGAACGAAGCTACCGAATTTGAATACCTTGAAAGCCGTATCTCGCAGGTTGAATATCTCGGCAACCGACTCATCGAGTTCGGAATACCGGTGCAGAAACCGATTGGCGGACATGCCGTGTTTGTAGATTCGCTGAAGTTTTTACCAAACATCCCGCGTGAAGAATATCCTGCGCAAACCCTTGCCAACGAAATTTACAAGGAAGCCGGCATCCGAACCGTAGAAATCGGGACCCTTTTGGCAGACCGCGATCCGCAGACGAGAGAAAACCGTTACCCCAAACTCGAGCTGGTTCGTCTCGCCATCCCGCGCAGAACGTATACCAACAATCACATGGATTATATCGCTGCTGCCATTAAAAACGTTTATGACAGGCGCACCGACATTGAGAAAGGCTACCACATCAAGTGGGAATCTGAAATCCTGCGACACTTCACCGTAAAACTGGAAGAGGCTTAAAATGAAAATCCGTTCGGCATTGCTGAGCGGATTTTTTATTTCAATATGTTGTAAATAATGGTAGGTGGGTTGAAATATTAATCGGATATTTGGGAGTAAGCGGAAATTTTACAAAACCAACAAAATGAAACAAACTTTATTAATATTATGCCTTTTTCCAATTTTAGTTTTTAGTCAAGAAAATTTTAATTATAAAAGAGATTTTGAGGAAATTTTGAAAGAGACAAAAGATAAAAGATCAGATATTTTTTATGAAGATTTACTTGAGAGGTATAATAAAGTTGATACAACTTTGAGCGACAAACAACTATTAGCTCTATTAATTGGTTTTACAGACAACAGAAATTACAAACCATATAAAGACTTTGAAATAGGTAGAAAACTTTATAAACTAAATGATGATGAAAAGTATGCTGAAGTAATAAAATTAGGAAATGAATTTTTGAAAACCCATCCATTTGATATTAAGTCATTATTTGAAGTTGCATATGCTTATCATAAAAGCAATCAGCAACATCTTGCAGAGGATTATCTAATTAAGGGAAATATGATTTTTAAAGCAATGTATTACAGTGGAAATGCAAAATCAATCGAAACTCCTGCTTTTGCTTTAAATCCTTCTGACGGACAAGATTTTATTACGAAAGCTATTGGAGCAAAAATTGGAACAATGGGATCTGGTAGTGATGATAATGGTTATTTTATAGATATGCTGGAAGCTAAATTTGAAGATGACTCTATGATGATGCTTTATTTTATTATTCCACATGCTACAAAAAAAATGTTTGAGTGATAAGACTTCTACTAACATAGCTTTTGTGAGGCACACTAACATAAAAATCCGTTCGGCATTGCTGAGCGGATTTTTATGTCGTAAAACACAATTTATTTAGTATTAGAACTTTACAAACAATTAGATAAGTCGAATAATGTGCCCGAGAATTAATACGTTGCTGAACTCACACCTTGGATACAAAAGTTTCATTGCACTGAAACAACAGTTTCATTAGTACGAAACAGAATTTTCATTACTATGAAATAAAAGTTTCACGGGTATGAAACTGGTCCTATTTGCCGTTTCTTGTAAAAAAAATCACCTTTCCTAATGTTCTGTTCATCTGCGTAAAGAAAAAGCTGAAGGCAAAGCCCCCAAGCAGCAAAAGGATTTTTTTCATGGTTAATTTCGGTTCTGATACCCAATGTTTAAGAGGGTTAAAGCACCACGAATTTCGAAAAGATTTTATTTAACAACAATATTACCTGTTCTGCAGCTGCATCATGCCTTCCTGCGAAACGCAGTCGTAATTCCAGGCGGGGCTGAAGGTGAGTTCAATTTCTACTTCGATGCCGGGGAATTCGGTTTCCAGCGCGTTCTGTACCCCGGTTTTAATGGCGTCGCCCATGGGACAAAACTGCGAGGTAAGCGTCATCACGATATGAACTTTGTTATCTTCGGGGAAATTAATTTCATACACCAAACCCAGATCCATGATGTTTACCATCAGTTCGGGATCCAGCACTTCGTACAGGGCCATTTCGGCACGGCTCTGCATATCGTAGGTTTTATCGTTTTCGTTGAATATCATGTTCAAATTTTTGTTTTGTGAAGAAGTAATTTAAAAACATTCAGGCAGTACATTACCGCTACGGCCAGCCATAACACCAACCCGATTCGGATGATGGTTAAGTGCTGAAGCACCAGCCCGAGGGCAAAAACCAGGAACGCCGCAATAAACAGCCTGAACTGCCAGATGGTGAGCTTTTCATGATAAAGGTCTTTGGGCAGCGGAATTTTCGCTTTTCCTGAAAGGTGTTTGTACTGGTTGTTCCAGATAATGAAGGGCAAAGTTTTGAAGGTTTTGCCGAGAATAATATTGGTAATCCAGCCCAGAAAAATAAGGGTTCCGTAAACCATTGTGAAGCGATAACCATCGGAATAATACACGGCAGGAATCAGCAATACCGCGAGAATTAAACTCAGAAAAGAAAGAAACGTATGCTTCATCAGCAGTTCGATTCTCTTCCTTAACCGGTTTCTGAAAACATCGTAAAGGTAAAGCAGCCAGCAAATAATGCCTGCCAGAACAATGGCGGCGTATATCAGTATCCGCCCCGTTACGGCAAAGAAATAACCGTCGACAAGGAATAAAATAAGTCCCAGATTCTGAAAGATAAACGCGTTTCGGAGGAGGTATTCTTTGGAAGATTTCCCCAGCAGAAACATCGGGACGAGCTTTGTGCTCACACCCGTTATCAGTTGCAGAAACCAGCCTGCGATGCCCATGTGCGCATGAAGCTTCAGCACTTCCAGATGACTTACCCGAAACATGGGTGTGGTTAAACTCAGATTAATGGCCAGCAAAAGCCCCACGGAAACCGTAAAAAGCAGCCAGAACGCAGAACCTGTGATGAGGAGTTTCTGGGCGGTATATCTTGTACAGATTTGGGTAGTTTTCCAGACATTGATAACGAAAAGCAAAACCGAGAACACGATCAGGGAGCCACCGGTAATCATCATCCACCCCACATCAAGATTCCAGAATTTCCAGGTAAGGAGAATAATCCCTGCGGTAAGGGTGTACCAACTCGCCGAAGCCATTTTTTCGCTGTACAGATCCTGTTCGCAAATCACAGGCAAAAGCTGGTGGGCAGCCCCGAAAATAACCATGGTTCCCCAGCCCAGCGCAGCGATATGCACAATGGTGAGCAAATGCGGCGTGAAATAGTGCTGGGTAAACGACTGCGGCGTGCAGAGCATCACGGTACACAACACCAAAAAAGCTACGGCTCCCGTGGCATAAAACGGCAGTACTGCTTTGTTTCCGGGTGCTTTCCCGATGTTGATCTCTGCCATTATTTTCTGAAAATAAGCATTTTCACATCGCCTTCAGCCACGTTATGGATATGAACTGCGAAATCCTTGTCTGCCAGTTCTTCTAACAGATAAACCGGAACTCTTTTGTGATCGATGAACAGGGCGTTTCCTTCTGGAAGTTTTTCGAGTTCGCCCAAAATAGTGTGCATCGGGCCTGGCATTTCGAGTCCGCGCACATCGATCCGGCGGATTTGATCTTCACTGAATTTTGCAAGAATTCCATTGAAGGCTTCAACGCCATTCATCTGTAATTTACTTTCGAAAGAATCAGCCATCTCCGCTTCTTTCTTTTTCTTCAGGAAATAGGTGTGGAATTCTTTGTCGCTGATGGTTTCCACAAAAGTATCTTCGGCTTTTTCCTGTTTCAGAAGATGGATTAAAGGCGTGGGCACAAAACCGTTGATCACGCAGAGAATTTCACCCGGTTTCACTTCTTTGAAACGGTGAAGAATTTCTTTCAGCGGGTCGGCACCGTCGTCGATAATCGGGCGCACATCGTAAAAATCAATGATTTCTTTTGGCGCATCTTTCAGCCATGAAGGTCTCGGAGCTGCTGACAACTCTTCCTTAGCGGATTCGTCGCCTTCAAAAATAAATCCCAGCGGCGAAAGCACGCGCTTGAAATCATCTACTTTTGTTCCCGTCATTTTCGAAGCTTCGGCAATAGTAACGCGCGAAGCCATGATTTTGCGGAGAATAGGATTCTTCAGCTTCTCCAAAGGTTTCGCAATGGAGGCGATAGCATCCACACTACCGGAGTTTTCTTTAATAAGCTCCGAAATCTTTGTATTGATTGAAATTGTTTTCATAAATGATTCTTTTTTTCCTTTGCCCAGAATTCATCATCATAATCTTCCACGGCATCGTGGTCTTCACTGTGCAGCGTTTCACCGATCTTCCCGAGTTCCAACTCCGAAAACTTTTCTTCCAGGTAAGGGAAAAGCTGACGCTCTTCATATCGGGTGTGATCATCGATCAGCGTGGCAAGCTCAAGCAACAGCGGATATGTTTTGGTGTTCGACCTTACGTTAATTTCATTGATTTTCGCCAGAATCCGTTGGTGATCGGCCAGCCCTTTCTTCACCATTTCGTCTTCGGTATCAAT
>JAHRWY010000170.1:0-6339 GCA_019104935.1 Kaistella sp. | reverse complement strand
GATGGCGAAGAAATTTCCGTAACCGACGGAAAAGGAAATCTTGCCAACGGAAAATTGGTTTTTGAAGGCAAAAGAGTTTTAATTGAAACCACGGAAATCAAAGAAAATTTACCTAATTTTTCTAGCCAGCTTCATATCGCGATTGCGCCTACCAAAAACATCGACAGAATCGAGTTTTTTCTAGAAAAAGCCACCGAAATGGCAATTTCTGAAGTCACATTAATTCAGACCGAAAAAACAGAACGAAAAAATCTCAATATCGATAAACTCAGAAAGCAGAGTATCGCTGCATCGAAACAAAGTCTGAGATTCCATTTCCCGGTGGTTAATGATTTAGTAAAATTCTCCGATTTCATAAAAACGTTGGATCCGCAAACAACATTTGTCGCACATTGTAATGAGAATCTGGAACGAATTGATTTGAAAGAAATAAAACCAGAAAAAAACATCACTTTTTTAATCGGTCCTGAAGGCGATTTTTCAGATAGAGAAATTCAGGTTTTAGCAGAAAAAGGAATCAAAGCTGTTTCGCTCGGAAATCAACGATTGAGAACCGAAACTGCAGGCGTTTTTGTCGCGGCGTGGAATTATTTTAAGATGATGTAAAATATTTTTATTACACGAAAAAACGTTTCTTAATCGCCTTTTCAACTCTTACCAGAAGAACTATAACTGCCAAACCAACCATTGCCAGACCAACCAGAAGCTTTACGGAAGTTGCAAAATCTGTAATTAATGTAAGCAGACCGCTTGCTGCTAATACAAGTCCGGTTAACATCATTTCCTTTGCTGCATATTTCTGCGCGAAATCCCACTGATCCTGATTTTTCATAGACGCACTTGTTCTATAACCGTAAAGAAAATTTATTTTCTTTGGTGGGAATTTCAACATAATAAATCCTGCTACTACAAAAATTCCTCCTACAAGTGCCGTTATATTGAAAAACGAATCTTCAAAAAGCTGATTCATCATTAGTATTAAATTTTATGTTCTTTTAAATATTTCGCTAAAATCTGCGGACCGCTGGGAATAGAATTCACCGCCCATCTTACTTTCATCTTCCAGAGTTTTTCTTCGGATAATTTGTAGTCGAGATTTGATCTGATGAGTTTCTGCTTGAGTTCATAAAAACAGATTGCAGCCGCGACAGAAACATTAAAACTCCGCGTAAAACCATACATCGGAATGGCCAAAGTTTCATCGGCAAAATCCAGAATTTCTTTGGTAACACCTTCTTTTTCCGTCCCGAAAACCAACGCTACAGGTTCTTTGATCTCGTAATCCGGAAGCATCGTCGCATTTTTTTCGGGTGACACCGCCAGAATTTTGTAACCACGGTTTTTTATTTCCATCAAACTCTCCAGGTTATGCGGAAGTTTTTCAACTTCCACCCAGGTTTCAGCTCCTTTTGTCACACGAAGATTTGGGTTGAATTCGTTCTCGCTTTCCATCGCTACAATCTTGTGAAATCCGCACGCTTCTACCGACCTTACAATCGCAGCGGCATTGCGGAACTGAAAAATATCTTCCATTACCGGCAATACAAAATCTGAACTTTCGGGTGCAAAATGTTCGATCTTGCCGAGGCGTTCATCTGTTAGAAACTGCTTGAGATATTGAAAGGTGTGTTGATCATTCATAAATCAAAAATAAGAATTTTTGTAGGAGGCGCGAGCGAAGCGAGCGCCAAAAAGTGTTGAAAGTTTATATTTGACAATCATGTATCAATTTTTTGATATCATTGAATGGGGCAACTTTACCGCGTCCCGGCTTGAACGGAGCTCTTTTTGTGTAGCGAAGCGGAGCAAAAAAGCGGGAGTGGAAGACGGAAACTGGCGCCCAAAAAAAAATTAAATTTCAATGGCCTCGTTCTGAAACAAACTTTCAAACAAAAGAAATTAGCTTGAAAAGATGTATTTTTGAAGCTATGAAAAGAAAAGTACTCCTGATCTACACCGGTGGAACCATCGGCATGGAAAAAGATTATGAAACAGGCAGCCTGCGGGCTTTCGACTTCGGAAATATCTTTCAGAAACTTCCGGAAATGAAACTTATTGAATGTGAAGTTTCTGTGCATCCTTTCAAGAAACCACTGGATTCATCGGATATGGGGCCTCAGGAGTGGAAAATTATCGCGAACTATATCGGTAAAAATTACGATCATTACGACGGATTTTTGATTCTTCACGGCACCGACACCATGTCTTATACGGCATCTGCGCTGAGTTTTATGCTGAAAAATCTCCGAAAACCAGTTGTGCTTACAGGATCGCAACTACCAATTGGTGACTTACGAACTGATGCGAAAGAAAATCTCCTCACAAGTCTTTATTATGCAAGTCTTTACGAAAACAACGAAGCTGTAATACAGGAAGTTACCGTTTATTTTGAATATAAACTGCTGCGGGGAAACAGAACCTTGAAATATTCTGCGGAATATTTTGATGCTTACCAAACGCCAAACTATCCTGTTTTGGGACAATCGGGCGTTCATTTGAATATCGAGAAAGATTTCCTGTGGCGTTCTGAAACCGAAGAAAATTTCAGCGTTGATGACCACATCTCAACGGATGTATTGTTCTGGAGGATTTTTCCCGGAATGCATCTCGAGCATTTGTTACAGATGCCCAAAATGAAAGTATTGATTCTGCAGGTTTTCGGCTCCGGAACGATTTTTAACACCGAGAAAACACAACAGACGCTACAGCTGCTTCGCGACCGGGGAACCGAAATTGTGGTGGTATCGCAATGTGTTTCGGGTGGAATTAGTTTTGGCAAGTACTCGAATTCCAATATTTTTACTAAAATAGGGGCCATCAGCGGGCATGACATGACTGCTGAAAGTGCCATTACCAAAGCAATGCATTTGCTGGACAACCCAAAATTTGAGGGTAATTTTGCCGAAATATTTTCCAGAAATATCTGTGGCGAAGTTTCTGTGAATTAAACTTCAAAAAAATGAGTTTCAATTTTCAGTTCTCGATTAAATATTCTATTTTTGCAGTCTTCAATTAGAGAGGTGTCCGAGTGGTTGAAGGAGCTAGCCTGGAAAGCTAGTATACGGGTAACTGTATCGAGGGTTCGAATCCCTTCCTCTCTGCTAAAAAATCTCTGAAGTTTTCTTCAGAGATTTTTTTATTTACTAAACCTCTTTAAATCTACTTCAGGCATTAAAGGTTTTTGATTTTCAATATGTTCATATAATTCTTTTGAAAAGAAACATCCGTTTAAAATTCCACGTGCGCCCAGACCATTAAAAACGTAAAAATTGGGATGTTCCGGATGACTTCCCAAAATTGGTCTTCGGTCTCTTACGGTGGGCCGGAACCCAAA
The DNA here is from genome assembly GCA_019104935.1 of Kaistella sp. Lineage (GTDB taxonomy): Bacteria > Bacteroidota > Bacteroidia > Flavobacteriales > Weeksellaceae > Kaistella. The sequence goes on along the minus strand of JAHRWY010000170.1, from coordinate 3,005 downwards.
GTTTACTTCATTAATTTCGAAGTCGTGAGGATAGAATTCTGAAAGTCCTTCTATTAACTGCTGCTTTGCGAAATCATCAATTTCGTTCGTTCTTTCGTTGGGGTCGTAAGTTCCGCCGTAATAATAATTATCTCCGTTTAAAGGAAAAAGAAAATGCTTTTTCTTCAGCGTAAATGAGTTGGTGAGTGATTGTGAAAGCCGTACTTTCAAGTGATGCCCTTTGTTTGCAATTACAGGAATTTCGGAAAAAAATGGATTATTTTTCACTCCTATACCTTCGCAATAAACAATATGTTTAAAACTGATATCTTCATATGAATTATCAGTAATTATTGAATAATCAAAATATTGTTCTCTTAGATGATTATTTTCCTTGAGAAAAGCTTTAAAATCATTAAAAAATTCTTCCACATTAAGCCTCGCAGATAAATTGACCGATCCAGCCGCAAACGGATTCAGAACAGTCTCCAGATTCTTAAATTCTGGGTTTAAGAATGGTTCCAGTTGTTCTGTTTCAGATTTTGAAAGCCAGAGTTCCTGCTCTTTTTTATCGTGAAAAATCCGGTGAATATTTTCGTTGATTAAGTAGTTTTTACCGGTGTATTTTTCAATTTCATTTAAAGTACTTTTCAGAAAACTGATCTGTTCCTGAGCAAGCCAAAAGGTGGTAAATTTCTTTAAAACAACAGGATTCACTATGCCTGCAGAAACCTGAGACGCACTTTTACCGTTTTCAGAAAAAATAAGGAAAGTTTTATTGTTCTGTATTAACTGATGGGCGAAAAAAAATCCTGCATATCCGCCTCCAACAATGATATAATCTACATTTTTCATCCTGATATATTCTTAAAAAAAAACCTGAGTAAAAGTACTCAGGTTTTACTATATATTCAAAGGAAATGATTAGTAATTCCACATATCATTTTCCATCTGAAGAATCTGTGCTTTGATTCGCTCGCTTTCTTCAAGCTGTGCATCAGCATCACGTGGGATATAATCTTTGATTACACCGTTCCCTAAACCGTTATCTGTTTTGTAGATAATGGTAGAAAATCGTCTGGCGTTCAAAATATCATCAAACGTAATGTCTGAAGCAAGGTTTTTGCTGTTGAAAACTACAGAATTTGCCAAAACTTCTCTTGCATCCGGATAATACACCCAGAAGAGGTCGATAAGTTCATCTTTAGAAGCAAGCGGCTGGCCATCAGGTCCAAACTGACCCATTGTGGCTGGATCCTGTCCCATCGCTGCAATTCCTAAAAGTCTGTACTTCATCTGGCTGTCTCTTCTGTCGATATACCACATGCCTTTGATTTTCAAAACTTTTACATTTTCAGTTTTGGTTTCATACACGTTGGTAAACTCTCTTTTTTCATCTTCAGTAAGTTTTCCGGCTTCGTTAAGTCTGTCGATACCCGCATCACTCATCACTTCATTTTTGATTCTGGACTGAATTGCATCCGGGCTAAGACGCGTCATGAACATTTCATCGTCATAAACCTCCTTAATTCTACCGTCGTTAATCGCATCAAACAAAAGTTGATAAAGTGATTTATTTTGAGAAACAAGTCCATCTTCATTATGATAGAACGGCTGGTTCAGTTTATCGTTCATATCAATAATTTCCCAAACTACCATGCTCTTTAAAATGTCTTTATCTTCAATAAAGCCATAGGAAAGCGGAGTAATTTTATTAGAAACCATAGAGTCGCCTTTTTTGATAAGACCCATTTCTCTATACTTTCTAAAAGATTCCGGAGATTTTGCATTTAGAATCGACATTGAATTGATTGGGGTATCATCCACAACATTACCTGCTGCAGGAGTTTCAACCACTGGCGCTTCCACCACTGGTGCTTCTACAGGTTTAGCAACCGCGGTAGTTTTTGCCTTGGCTCTTTTTTTGGTTGTTTTCTTTTTCGTTTGAGCCTGTACGGACATGAAACTCAACGCAAGAAATATAAATACGAACTTTCTCATTATAAAATTTTTATACTACTAGATGATACAACATCAAATCAATAACGTAATTATTGTACGTTTATTACAACAGGCGGAATTTGTTTTAATGCCTGCCCACCAAGACCACTTGCGGTAGCCTGGATATTAAAAATATAAGCGATATCACCGTTTCTTAAATTCTTGGTCAGTGATGCTACACCGCTAAGTGAATTTCCATTGATCAGCATTGCTGCCTTACCGGGAACTTTAAACATAAAGCTGTTTACAGTGAAGCTCACAGGGAAATCGAAATCTGGCATATCCGCTGTTACACGCTGATTCGGGATCGAACTTGCAGGCATAGACACTACAGATTTACCCTGAACGAGACCTACAGGAGGTGGTACATTCTTGATTCTGAAATCAAAAGCCTGAGAAATTACGCCTCCTTTTGGATCTCTACCCGAAATCGTAAGTTTTACAGTTGAGCCTCCACCAGGTGTTACGATCCATTTACCACCGCTACCGCTAACAGAAGCACCAGCAGCTGATAATGATATTCCGGACATATCTGCTCCAAGAATTGATCCAGAAATTGGGTTTGGTAATCCACGGTATAAAACATTCATTTTATCCGCAGTTACGATTGCTCCTTTCTGAGCTTTAAGTTCCTGCGCTCCTGCGATTACTTTGTAAGTATGGCTATATGGTAGTTCATGTACTTCACCGTCAATATCTGTGAAAGAAATTTTACCACTAAATGGTCTATCACCTAAAGTTGAAGTATTCAAATTAGCAACTCCCTGGCCGTTTGTAACCGTTAAACCAGGCATAGATAATCCAGGAACATTGCTGGAGTAGTTACCGATGGCAACTTTAGCCTGAGCTGCTTCGCCCTGAATAACTGTAGTTGGTGCAGAAACGATTGCGGTATAAGCATCAAATTTAATATCTGCGTCAACTTTTTCCTGAAGCATTGTCATCAACGCATCAGACTGAAGATTTCTAGCTTCTGACTGGATAACTTCTAAATTAGAAAGTGCTGCAATTAGTGGCTGTCCATA
>JAHRWY010000149.1:0-2704 GCA_019104935.1 Kaistella sp. | reverse complement strand
AAAATTTCCATAGACGCCCGGTCCCGCGCCTGCTTTTTTCGGCGCAGAAATCGTTTTGTTATTACTCCGTACGCTAATCGTATTTTCCTTATCCGAATTTTTAAAAGTCACCAACGCTGAAGACCCGTCTTCGGCCACATAACGTTCGGTATATTCGCCGGTTTTTACATCACTTCCGTTATCACCAGGTATGGTAGTACTATCTGTTTGCACAGGTTCTTCAGTTCTGCTTGTTACAGCAGAATCTTCCACGATTATACTTTTATTGCCTTCTGTTGATTTTTTGCAGCTCACAATGGTCAAAAGTGCAACTATTGGTGCAATAAAAACTGTGTTTTTCATAATAAAATTGTTTTTGGTGTATCAAATTTACAATTACTTTTCAGAAAATAAAAAATTGATCACTATTAACGAAAGTTTAACGCCAACCTCATTAAAATCATGTACTGAAACTCTTAAAATAGTTCAATTTTCGTTAAATTTGTAAAACAAAAATAAAGTTAAAAAAATCATAAGATGAGTTACATTTCTTACATTGAAGCAAGGCAGATTTTGGATTCCCGCGGAAATCCTACAATTGAAGTAGATGTTTTTACAGAAAGTGGTGCAATGGGCCGTGCTGCGGTTCCTTCAGGAGCATCAACGGGTGAGCACGAAGCCGTAGAATTACGCGACGGCGGTACAGATTTCATGGGAAAAGGTGTCCTGAAAGCGGTAGAGAATGTAAGAGAAGTTATTGCTCCCGAATTGGTAGGACTTCCGGTTTATGACCAGAATTTCATCGACCAGATTATGATTGAGCTGGATGGGACTAAAAACAAAGACAATTTAGGAGCTAACGCCATTCTTGGTGTTTCATTAGCAGCCGCAAAAGCAGCCGCAACCGAACTTCGTCTTCCACTTTACAAATATGTGGGTGGTGTTAATGCCAATACGCTTCCTGTTCCGATGATGAACGTCATCAATGGTGGTTCGCACTCCGATGCGCCTATTGCATTCCAGGAATTTATGGTGATGCCGGTAAAAGCCGATTCGTTCTCGCACGCTTTAAGAAAAGGAACTGAAATTTTCCATAATCTTAAATCAATCCTTCATTCACGTGGACTTTCTACTGCAGTAGGTGACGAAGGTGGTTTCGCACCAACTTTCAAAGGAACTGAAGATGCTTTGGATACTTTGCTTCAAGCCATTGAAAAGGCAGGTTACAAACCAGGCGACGATGTGATGATCGCGTTAGATTGCGCAGCTTCAGAATTCTATAAAGACGGAAACTACGATTACAGAAAATTCCAAACTCCTGATTCAGCGGTATTCAGCAGCAGTGAGCAGGTTTCTTATCTTGCAGAATTGGCCGCAAAATATCCAATTATTTCAATTGAAGACGGTATGCACGAAGACGACTGGGCAGGCTGGAAAATGCTTACCGAGAAAATCGGAGACCGCGTTCAGCTGGTAGGCGACGATTTATTTGTAACCAATGTTGAAAGACTTTCAAGAGGTGTTAACGAAGGTATTGCCAATTCAATACTTGTAAAAGTAAACCAGATCGGCTCCCTTTCTGAAACAATGGCTGCCGTGCAGATGGCACAACACAACCGTTATACATCGGTAATGTCTCACCGTTCCGGCGAAACAGAAGATTCTACCATCGCTGATTTAGCCGTTGCAATGAACTGCGGGCAGATTAAAACAGGTTCCGCTTCACGTTCCGACAGAATGGCGAAATATAACCAACTTTTAAGAATTGAAGAGGCTTTGGGAGAAACAGCAGTGTTCCCGGGATTAGATGCATTCAAAATAAAACGATAATAGAAAAAATTGATTGAAAACGGCGAATTTCATTTGCCATTTTCTATCAGTATTCATAAATTAGTAAAAAATTACATAATGCCAGATAATAAAGTAGTATTGAACTATGACGGGAAATCTTTTGAATATCCTATTATAGACAGCACAATCGGTGACAGAGGAATCGATATTTCAAAGCTTAGAGACCAAACCGGTTTAATTACATTAGATTTAGGATACAAAAATACAGGCGCTACCTTAAGCGACATCACTTACCTTGATGGTGACAACGGGGAGTTGTATTACAGAGGATATCCGATTGAGCAGATTGCCGAAAAATCTAATTTTACCGAAGTAATGTATTTATTACTTCATGGTGAATTACCGAAAGAGGATGAGTTTGCAAAATTCGAAAGCGGAATTAAAAAATATAATTTCGTAGCCGATGAAATGAAGAAAATCCTTGATGTATTCCCACGTTCAGCGCACCCAATGGGAGTTTTGTCTTCTCTTACATCTGCACTTACAGCATTTAACCCGAAAGCGGTGGATGTTACTTCCAAAGAAGATCTGGATCACGCAGCTGAAATGCTCATCGCGAAATTTTCGCATCTTTGTGCGTGGACGTACCGTAAAAAACTTGGTTTATCCATCAACCATGGCGATAACAGCCTGAATTATGTAGAAAACTTCTACAAAATGTGTTTCCGCCGTCCGAATATCGAATTTGAACTCGATCCGGTAGTTGTAGGAGCCTTGGATAAATTATTGATTCTTCACGCAGATCACGAGCAAAACTGTTCTACATCAACTGTAAGAATGGTTGGTTCAGCACACACCGGATTATTCGCATCAGTTTCTGCAGGTATTTCTGCACTTTGGGGACCACTTCACGGCGGCGCAAACCAAGCCGTAA